>JALSSK010000364.1 GCA_026984335.1 Rhodothermales bacterium | reverse complement strand
AGGATGTTTTTTTTTGCCCGACCGCCGGTCGAAACCCGGCTTCGCCTGGTCGGTTCTACCCGCGCGCCGTCCCTCTCTCCCTCTTTTCCATGAACATGAAGCGTCTCGTTCTTTTGTGCGGTGTGCTGGTCGGGCTGGCCGGGTGTCGGGGCGCCTCGGAGGCTCCTCCCACGCCGGCGGCGAGGCCTGCCTCCGAGGCGCCGAGCGTGTCGTTCCGCAACGTGCACGCCGATGCGGTCTACGTCGGGGACGATCAGTGCTTCTCCTGTCACGAAGACGAATACGAGGGATATCAGGCCCACGGGATGGCGAACTCGTGGTATCGCCTCACGCCGGAGAACGTCGTCGAGCGCTTCGGGGACGCGCCCGTCTATCATGCCGCAACGGATTTTTATTACCGATCCTTTGCCGAGGACGGGCGCTATTTTCAGGAGGAATACCGGCTGGGCTCGGACGGGACGAAGACGCACCGGCTCGTTCGGGAAATCCATTACGTCGTCGGGAGCGGCGCCGCCGCGCGAACCTATCTCACGGAGAAGAACGGGTATCTGTACGAACTGCCGCTGACGTGGTACACGCAGGTCGGGAAGTGGGACTTCAGCCCGGGCTATCGGGAGGACAACCCGCGTTTCGACCGGCTCGTGCCCGAGCGGTGTATGGCCTGCCACAACAGCTATCCGGAAGCGGCGCCCTTCACGGACGGGAAGTACGCTTCGGTGCCGCTGGGCATCGGGTGCGAGCGGTGTCACGGGCCGGGCAGCCTGCACGTGGATGAGCGGCTGGCCGACCCCGAGCCTGCCGGCGAGGTCGATCCGACGATCGTCAACCCTGCCCACCTCCCGCTCGACCGCCGCCTCGATGTGTGCCGGCAATGCCACCTCTCGGGGACGACGTACGTGCTGCGCGAGGGCCGGGGCGCGTTCGACTTCCGCCCCTCGGAAAACCTGGCGAACCACCTCTCGCTCTTTTATAAAGATGTGCCCGAGGGGAGCGAGAACATCAGCGTCATCTCGCACGCCGACCGGATGAAGAAGAGCGCATGTTTCCGGGCGACGCTGGCCCGGGGCGAGCCGATGGAGTGCGTGACGTGCCACAACCCGCACGAAGGCTTCCGAGACAAGGGCCCTGCCTATTTCAACACCACCTGCCTCGACTGCCACGCGCCCGCCGCGCTCGCGGAGCGGTTCTCCACGGCGAAGACGCGCGCCGACCATACGCCGGAGGCCAATTGCATCGCGTGCCACATGCCGAAGGTGGAAGTTCGGGAAGCGCCGCACTCGTCCTTTACCGACCACTGGATCCGCGTGGTGGAGCCGAAGCCGGAGCCGAAGCCGATCGCCTCGCACGATCCCCCCCGTCTCCTGCCGTACTTCCCGGAGGACGCCGAGGGGACGGACGGGCTCCGCTATGCGGGCATCGCCTATGTGGTCTACGGCACGCTCCACGCCGACACGCTCTCGCTGCGGGAAGGCATCTCGCGGCTCGAACGGGCGCTGGCCGACGCGCCGGAGCACGGCGAGGCGCAGTACCTCCTGGGCTTTGCCCGCATGCAACTCGGGCGCGTGGCGCAGGCCCTCCCGGCGCTGGAAGAGGCGGTGCGCCTCGGTCCCGACATCCCCGAACGGCTCAACGCGCTGGCGCAGGCATACGAGGCGGCGGGGCGCTCGCCGGCGGTCATCGCGCGGCTCTACCGGCGCGCGCTCGCCATCCAGCCCGCCCTCGCCGACGTGCGCGTGAACTACGGGCGCTTCCTCGAAGCGCAGGGACGCACCGCCGAGGCCATCGCCGCCTATCGCAAAGCTGCCGAAGAGCGACCGTGGCTGACGGCGGCCCACTTCAACCTCGGCTCGGCCTACGTGCGGAACGGAGACATGGAGAAGGGCGAACGAGAGCTTCTGCGCACGCTCGAACTCGACCCCGACGATGCGGAAGCCCTCAGCAACCTCGGCCTGCTCTACCTCACGCAAGGCCGGTCCGAAGAGGGAGAACGGCTTTTCGAACGGGCGGTGAAAGCCGATCCGGACAATGCCGTCGCGCTCGGCAACCTCGGCGCATATTATCTCAGCACCGACCGGTACGATCGCGCCATCGAGCTGCTTACCCGCGCCGTGAAGAGCGACCCCCGGTACGTCGACGCGCTGGCGAATCTGGCGCTCGCATATTTCCGCGTGGACGACCTCGCGCATGCCGAAACGTATGCCCGGCGCGCCCTCGATCTCGACCCGAACCAGGCGCTTGCCCGGCAGATCGTCTCGGCGCTCTAAGGGCGAATGCGCTCACGGTCGCAGGCGCGTTCACGGGGCGTCGAGCACCCAGATGCGGGCGGTGTGCGGGGGGAGTGTGAAGGCGAGGACGCCGCGGCCCAGACGGGTGGTTTCTCCGGTGAGCGCATCGCGGACGGCGACGCCTTCGAGGCTGCGCGCGGGCGTGCGCCCGGCCGCGGGAAGCTCGGCGTCCACGGCGAGCGAGAGGTCGTGCGGGACGTCGTCGAGGTTGAAGGCCGTCCACACGCGCTCGTCGCCGAAGGCGCGGGCATAGGCGAGCGTGCGGGCGTCGTCGTCGGCGTGGAGCACGGCGAAGCTGCCTCGCCGGAGCGCCGCGCTCGACTGCCGAAGCCGGGCGAGCGTGCGGTAGTACGCGAAGAGGTCGTGGTCGAAGGCGACCGGGTCGGCGGGCCGTTCGAGGCCGAGCGGATGGTGCGTCTCGTCGGCGAAGGTGAGGTCGTCCCACAGCATCGGCTTGCGCTCGTCGGGGTCGTCCGCGCCCCACATGCCGGCCTCGTCCCCGTAAAAAATGTGCGGCGCGCCGAGGTACGTGAACTGATGCGCGAGGATGAGCCGCTGCGTGCGGCGCTCCTCCGCGTTCGGCTTTCGCACGCGATACGCCGGGTTGTCCCGCACGCCGACGTCGTGGTCGAAGCGCGTCTCGGGGTTGACGATCTGCGAGGCGAGGCGGTCGGTGTCGTGCGAGCCGAGCGTGTTCATGAGGACGAAGTCGATCTCGGGCGGATAGTCCTCATAGAGCGCGCGCAGTTCGCGGGCGAAGGCGGAGGGGCCGTACGAAGCGCCCGCGTCGAGGTCCGCGCCGAGGAAGAGCCTCCGGACGGCCCGCGCCCATCGGTAGTTCATCACGGCGTCGAAGGCGTCGCCTTCGAGCCACGGTCGGGCGTTGAACATCTGGTCGTTCGGCCAATCCTCCCACCACACCTCGCCCACGAGGTAGGCCTCCGGGTTGATCGCTCGGACGTGTTTCCGGAAGTCTTTCCAGAAGCGGAGGCGGATCATCTCCGCCACGTCGAGCCGCCACCCGTCGACGCCGTCGGACGGGTCGCCGTCGCCGTCGGGGTCCATCCACCGGCGGACGGAGGCGAAGACGTACGCGCGGATGGGCGGGATGAGACCGTTCTCGTTCTCGCGGAGTTCGGGCAGTTCGCGCACGCCGGCCCAGCCTTCATAGGCCAGTTCGCTGGTGTCCGGCGTGGCCCGGTCGTCCCACGAGGTGACGGTGAACCAGCTCGAAAAGGGCGATTCCTCCTGTTCCGCCTTCATGTCCTCGAAGGCGAAGGAGCGAAGGCCCATATGGTTGAAGACGCCGTCGAGGATGAGCTTCATGCCCCGCGCGTGCGCCTCCCGGACGAGGGCGAGGAACAGCGTGTCGGCGCTCGTCCACGTCCACGAGGCCGGATCGACGGGGTCCTCGGTGGCCCAGAGCGCCCGGTCGCCCGCCGGGTCCGGGCCGAAGTTGTTGTCAACGTGATGATACATCGCCCCGTCGTACTTGTGCAGGCTCGGCGACTCGAAGATGGGGTTGAGATAGAGGGCCGTCACACCGAGGGAGTCGAGGTAATCGAGCTTGTCGAGGATGCCCTGAAGGTCGCCGCCGTATCGCCGGAGTTGTACGGTGAGGTAAAAATCGTCGGAGAGGGCGCGTTCCCAGTCCGCCCGGTCGTACCAGTCGGCGGTCCAGTCGGAGATGCGCCAGCCTTCGGGGCGGAGGTGGGGCCACGCGCCGCGGAGGTCGTCGAGGGCGGGGTCGTTCGAGGGGTCGCCGTTGCGGAAGCGCTCGGGGAAGATCTGATACCACACGGCGTCCTTGGCCCACTCGGGCACGTCCGCCGAGGGCGGGAGGACGACGGGCTCCGGTGCGGTGCGGCCGCACGAGAAGGTCAGCGCACAGACGAGCGTGAGGAGGACGAGGGCGGGTCGGCTCATGGGCGAAGGGGGGCGCGGCGGATGGAAGACGGCGTCAACCGGCGGGGGCGGCGGCGCGCTCGGCGATGTGGCGCATGATCTGCGCGGCGTGGAAGCGCCCGTTCTCGATGAACCACCGGCTCGTGTTGAGCCCGCCGCAGACGGTGCCGGCGAGGTACAGCCCGGCGCGGTTCGTCTCGAACGTCTCCGCATCATGCTCGGGCGTGCGCGCCGCGTCTTCCCGGAAGGCGACGCCGAGCGTCTCGAGGAAGCGGTAGTCGGGGCGGTAGCCGGTCATCGCCAGCACCCAGTCGTTCTCGATCACGAGCGGGCCGTCGGGCGTGCGGAGCCGGATCGCGCGCTCGGTGATCTCCGCGACGGTCGTGCGGAAGAAAGCCCGGATCGCGCCCTCCTTGATGCGGTTTTCGAGGTCGGGTTTGATCCAGTACTTGACGCTGTCGCTGACGGCGGGGCCGCGCACGATGAGCGTCACCTTTGCGCCGTGGCGGTAGGTCTCGAGCGCCGCCTTCGCCGCCGAGTTCTTCGCGCCGATGACGGCGAGCTCCTGCCCCGTATAGGCGAAAGGCTCCTTGTAATAATGGCTCACCTTCGGCAGGTCCTCGCCCGGCACGTTCATGCGGTTCGGCACGTCGAAGAAGCCCGTGGCGACCACCACGTACCGGCAGGCGTGCGCGCCCCGGTCGGTGTGGACCGTGAAGCGCCCGTGCGCGCCCGAGACGCGGAGCACGCGCTCGTACAGGCGCACGTCGAGCCGCTCGGCCTCGGCCACGCGACGGTAATAGTCGATGGTCTCCTCACGGCGAGGTTTGTAGTGATGGGTGGGGAAGGGATGGTCGCCGATCTCGAGAAGGTCCGGCGTCGAGAAAAGCTCCATGTTCGTCGGATAGCCGAGGAACGAATTGATGAGCGCCCCCTTCTCGATGATCCGCGCCGAGAGCCCGTTGCGTTTCGCTTCGATCCCGCAGGCCAGCCCGACCGGCCCCGCCCCGATGATGATGACGTCGGTCATGAATGGTTGTGCTCGTGAATGATGCGGCGCTCGCTTCGAACCGGCGGGAGGGCCCGGTGGTTTCGCGAATTTCAAATGAGCCGCGCTCGCATGGGAAAGGCCCGAAAAAAAGAAGCGCCGCTTAGGCTTCGGGCTTTTTTGCCGATACCTTTCCCGCATACGCTTTCCCGCAAAAGGGCATCGGTGTGCTCCGGGTCGAGCGAGGTCCGGCACCGTTCTGAAAGATCGGGTTGGACAGGCGATGCCAACCATGAGGAACCAGCATTGAAGACGGAGGGATGTTTCATGATGCGCACCGACAAGCCTTTGCGGCCCGTTCGGCGAACGACGGAGAGCTACCTTCCCGAAATGCACGTGCTTTTGAAAGAACTCGAAGAGCGCGATCCCCACACCGCCCGTCTCAGCCTCGCGCTGCCGCCCGATCTGCACCGCCGGTTCAAGGCCAAGGCCGCCCTGAACGGCAAGACGATGAGTCAGTTGCTTCGCGGCTTCATCCGCGCGTACGTCTGCGACTGAAGGGCCTCGCGCGGCGGGGCCGGGGCCGATCCTTTTGACGCGCGCATCTTCTTTTCATTGAACCGAGGCGATTCGTTCAGTACTTTTACGCCGACTCGCACTTCACAAGTCAGGCCCTTTATGTCCCGCCGCACCAAGATCGTTTGTACCCTTGGCCCCGCCTCCTCCGACAAAGCCACCATCCGCGCGCTCATCGACGCGGGGATGGACGTGGCTCGTCTGAACTTTTCCCACGGCGCCCATGCCGACCACCGGAGGGTCATCGAATTCATCCGGGAGGCCGCGGCGGAAGCGGGAAAGATCGTGCCCGTCCTTCAGGACCTTCAGGGGCCGAAGATCCGCATCGGAAACGTGAAGGGGGGCATGGTGCTCATCCGCGAGGGAGCGCAGCTCATCCTCACCACGCAGCCGCTCGCCGAGAGCACCGCCGAGCGCGTCTACGTCAACTATCCCACGCTGGCGCAGGACGTGGAGGTGGGCCGGCGCATCCTGCTCGACGACGGCCAACTGGAGCTGGAAGTGGTCGAGGTGCGCGAGACCGAGGTGGTCACGAAGGTGATCGTCGGGGGGCCGTTGCGCTCGCGGAAAGGGGTCAACCTGCCGCACATCCGGAGTTCGACGCCTTCGCTGACGGAGAAGGATCTCGAAGACCTGGAGTTCGGCCTGGCGATGGGCGTCGATCTGGTGGCGCTTTCGTTTGTGCGCGACGAGACCGACGTTCGGGATCTCATCCGGCGCGTGCGCGAATCCGGGCGGAGGGTGGGCGTCATCGCCAAGATCGAGAAGCCGGAAGCCGTCGTGCGGATCGATCAGATCCTGGCGACGGCGGACGGGATCATGGTGGCGCGCGGCGATCTCGGCATCGAGATGCGGCTCTCGAAGGTGCCCGGCGCGCAAAAGCGGATCATCAAGAAGTGCCTGGCGGCGGCCAAGCCCGCCATCACGGCCACGCAGATGCTCGAAAGCATGATCGAGAACCCGCGTCCGACGCGCGCCGAGGTCAGCGACGTCGCCAACGCCGTGCTCGACGGCAGCGACGCCGTCATGCTCTCGGGCGAGACGGCCGTGGGCAAGCATCCCGTGCGCGTCGTCGAAGTGATGGATCAGATCATCCGCGAGGCCGAGCGGCACTACGGGCAGATCATCGACTATCAGCCGGACAAGCACGCCGCTTTCGACATCACCGAGGCGACGAGCTATACCGCCTATCAACTCGCCGGGCAGGTCGGCGCCGTGGCCATCGCCTGCCTGACCGCTTCCGGCGCCACGGCCCGCGCCATCGCGCGCCATCGCCCCCGCGTGCCCGTTTTTGCCTTCACCGACGACGAACGCATCGTGGGGCAGTTAGCGCTCACCTGGGGAACAAAAGCCTTCGCGATCCCTTTCCAGCGTGATACGGATGAAGGCGTATCCCGTGTGCACGAGGTGCTCGTCGAACACGGTTTTGTGCGGTCGGGCGATCTGGTGGTCATCACCGCCGGGATGCCGTTGCCGGCCAAGGGACGGACGAACATGGTGCACGTCAGTCGCGTTTGAGGACGCCGGTCGCAAGGCGAGACACAAGACACGGTCAGACCCTTGCGGCCGGACGACGCGGGCAAAGATCATCTCTCGAAGAATTGTGCATGAGGCACGGATACGGATTCACAAGGTTGCATTGAGCGGCGCTCCGGCACGCACCGGATCCGCCACACGTCCGTTCTGCTCGACATTCCACAGCATAATCTTCCATGATGGGTCGCCGCCTCTGTTTCCTGGCCTTGATGTTGACACTGTCCGGTTGTGGCGGCAACTCGTTTGTCGGCCGCCGCTTCGACAACTTCACCGCCTATTACAACACTTTCTATAATGCGCGGAAGGCCTTCGACCGGGGCGTGAAGGCCCTCCGGCGCGACGAAGAAGCGGTCAACCGGGAGCTCTATCTCCCCATCTTCTCCGATCCGGACCGCGCCTCGAAATCGAAAGACTTCGAGGATGCGATCAAGAAAAGCGCCGACGTGCTGCGCAAGCACCCGGACTCGAAGTGGGTCGATGACGCGCTGCTGCTGATCGGCAAATCCTATTTTTATCAGCAGAACTACGTCGGGGCCGAGCAGAAATTCCAGGAAGTGATCGATCAGGGGTCGGAGTTGGAGGACGAGGCGCGTTTCTGGCTGGCGCGCACGCTGATCGCGAGCGAGGCCTACGATGAGGCGGCGGCGCATCTGCAGGTGAGCCTGGCGCGGGAGGGGCTGGACAAGAAGTGGGCCTCGATGCTTCATCTTGCGCTGGGGGAACTCTACGTCAAACGGGCCGAGTGGGAGGCCGCCGCCTCGGAGCTGGAGCAGGGCCTGGAGCATACGCCCGATAAGATCGTGGCCGCCCGCGCGCAGTTCTTGCTCGGTCAGGTTTATGAAACGATGGGGCGGTATGAGGATGCCGTGGCGGCCTACAAACGCGTGAAGAAGTACAACCCGCTGTACGAACTCTCCTATGCCGCGCAATACAGCGCCGTCCGCGTCGAGGGGCTGCACGGCGACGGCGAAGAGGCGCTGAAGATGCTCCGGAAGATGGAGCGGGACGACAAGAACTACGCCTATCGCGCCGAAATGGCGTATTTGCGCGGGCGGATCTATCAGGCGATGGGGCTCGGAGAGGAAGCGCGCGAAAGTTATCTCGACCTGCTCTATAACGACGATCCGACCTTGAATGCGGCCAACGTGAAAGGACGCATCCATTATGCCCTCGGCGAACTCTATCGTGATTATTTCAGTGATTATGTGCGCGCCGCTGCCTATTTCGATACCGCCTCGGTCTCGATCCGTCCGGGCGGCGTGGGCGGGCGACGCAGCGTGAGCCGAACCACCAAACTCGACCCGAGCGAGTTTGCGCCGGAGGCCATTCTGGATGGGGAGGAGGTGAAAGAACAATTTGCCGGTTTTGCGCGGGTCTACCGGGAGATCGCCCGCATGGACTCCCTGCTGGAGCTGGGCAACCTCGACCCGGAGGCGTTCGATGCGCGCATCCTCGAACTGCGGAAGCAACGCGCCCGGGAACTGGAGGAACGTCGCCGCCTGCGCGAAGCACGGCAGATCGAACAGCGCTTCCGGCAGGGCGCAGGCAATCAGCAAAACTTCAACCCGCAGGCGCAGGGGTTGCCCGAAGGAAAGATCGTTCCCGGCATCAACGCGCCACGCTCCCGGGGCGACGCCGGCTTCCTCTATCACCGGGACCCGATCCGGCTCCAGGAAGCGCGGGCGAACTTCATCGACAAATGGGGCGACCGCCCGCATGTGCCCAACTGGCGGCGGATCGATGCGATCAGGGGGAGGAGTGAAGTGGCCGAGGAGGACGAGGCAGGGACCGAACAGACCCCGGGCGCCGAGGGTGAGGCGACGGAGTTGCCGGCCATCGACCTCTCCGGCATTCCCCGGGATTCGCTCGCACAGGCCCGGATGCGCGCACAGCGTGCCATGGCCCGGTACGAACTCGCCAACGTGCTCTTCCTCGCCATCGGTCGCCCGGATTCGGCGGCAGTGTGGTATCGGAAGGTCATCGAAGAGGATGCCGATGAACCCGTGGCACAGCGCGCTTACTATGCGCTGGCCGAAGTGCAACGCGCCCTCGGCGATACCGAATCGGCCCGCCGACTCTATCAGCAAGTGTTCGAAGCGTATCCGAATTCCGACTTCGCGGAGCGCGTGCGTGAACACCTCGGCCTCGAAAAAAGTGAGGCGAGTCTCGCTCCGGATTCCCTCGGACAGGCCGAGCATGCCTATGAGGAGGCCTATGCAGCCTGGCAAGATGGTCGATATGACGGCGCGCTCAACGACATGGTGCGCATTGCCGGGCAATATCATACCACCGACGTCACCCCCCGCGCGCTGCTGGCCGCCGGAGCCATTTATACGGAATGGGCCGTTCGCGACAGCCTCGACCTCTTCGCCCCCCTCCCGCTCGACGTGCCGGATTCCCTCTTGATCCGGAGCGGGCTGTGGAAACTGCCCGAGGCGCCTTCGGACAGCGTCGCCGTCGCCGCCGACTCGCTTCACGGAGAAGCGTCGGAGGCGGCGCTTTCCGACGGAAGATCCGATCGCTTGCCTGCGGCGACGGACAGCACGTACGCGGCTGCGACGGACAGCACGTACGCGGCTGCGACGGACGGCACGTACGCGGCGGCGACGGACGGCACGTACGCGGCTGCGACGGACAGCACG
>JALSSK010000363.1 GCA_026984335.1 Rhodothermales bacterium | reverse complement strand
GCGGTGACGGAGGCGTCGCGCTGCCTGTTCTGCTTCGACGCCCCGTGCACGCGGGCCTGCCCCACGCACATCGACGTGCCCCGGTTCATCCGGCAGATCCTCCACGACAACCCCGGCGGCGCGGCGGAGACGATCTTTGCGGAGAACATCTTCGGCGGATCGTGCGCCCGCGCGTGCCCGACCGAGGTGCTCTGCGAGGGCGCGTGTGTGGACCGCACGCTCCTCAAAAGCCCCGTCATGATCGGACGGCTTCAACGGTACGCCACCGATTACGCGATGGAGCGAGAGATGCGCTTCTTCGAGCCCGGCCCCGACACGGGCAAGCGGGTGGCCGTCGTCGGCGCGGGGCCGGCGGGTCTCACGTGCGCGCACGAGCTTCGGAAAGCCGGGCACGCCGTCACCGTGTTCGAGGCCCGGGACGTGCCGGGCGGGCTGAACACGCTCGGCATCGCCGCCTACAAGATATCCACCGAACTGGCTCTCAAGGAAGTCGAGCAGATCCTCGACATGGGCATCGAGGTGCGATACAACGCCTCCGTCGATCCCGCAAAGCTGGCCGAACTGCGCCAGACGTACGACGCCGTCTTCCTCGGCATCGGGCTCGGGAGCACGGCCTCGCTCGGCCTCCCCGGCGAGGACGCGGACGGCGTGTGGGAAGCGCTCGACTTCATCTTCCAGACCCACACCGGTCCCCTGACCGAGTGCGTCGTCGGCGAGCACGTGGTCGTCATCGGCGCGGGCAACACGGCCGTCGACGTAGCGACGGAGGCCGTCCGACTCGGCGCGAGGTCCGTCACGATGGTCTACCGGCGCACCGAGGCGGCCATGCCCGCGTTCGCCTACGAGTACGACCTCGCCAAACGAGACGGGGTCCGGTTTCTCTGGAACGTGCAGCCCGTCGGGTTCGAGACCGAGGGGGGACGGCTCACGGGCGTGCGGCTCGTGCGGGTCGAGAGCGACGGCAACGGACGTTCGTCGGCGCTCACGCCGATCCCCGGAAGCGCCTTCGTGCTCCCGTGCGACATGGCCGTGAAGGCGCTCGGTCAGACGCCGATCCTCGACCTCCTCCGCCGCACGCCCGGCCTCCGCATCGAGGGGGGGCGGCTCCTCGTGGATCCCGAGACCGGCTTCACGGGCGCGCCCGGCCTCTTCGCCGGCGGAGATTGCACCTCCAAAGGCGCGGAGATCGTCGACGCCGTCGCCGAGGGGAAAAAAGCCGCACGCGCCATCGACGCGATGCTCGGCGCGGAAGCCTGACGCGGGCACGCCGGCGAATCCTTCCTTCAATAAGCCAACCCCGGCTACCCAACCTTACGGCAGTGTGCGACGAATGCGGCAAACATATCCCTTCTCGAGGTCCTTCCCCCTGCCGCGCGAGAAGGACTCGTCCGAATGGTTCCGGCTTCAAAAGCCCCTCCCCTTGATAAGAGGAGGTGTCGCGGAGCGGCGGAGGGCCAGACCGGCGACGGGCGAAAAATACCGTGGCGTGAAACGTGTCCGAAAAGGCGCTTCAGGCGTCAATACAGCATTGGACCGCATGTTGTTGGTTTCTTTTGTCCGGCGAGGTCCGACCATCGACCTCGACGGGGCGGTGCATGAGAGCCCCGTCCGGAGGGCGTATGACAGCAGGCGAACCCTTTTTTGGAGCAACATGGGATTCGGATCGTGCGCTTTGAGAACCGGCTGGTGATGGAGCAATGAGAGATCGTGTTCCAAGGAATTGCTACTTGTTTTCGGGAAAGAGAATGATGTTGTCTAATCGAAACCTGAGTAGAGAGATTGGGACCCCCATCCCCCCTTCGGGGTACTTCCCCCTGGGCAGGGGGAAGGGCTTCTGCTGCCCCCTCGTCCTCCCACAACCCCGCCCCTCGGCGAGAGAAGCAAGCCCCGAAACACCCAGACATCACCCATTCGACCGACCCGACCACAACCCCGCCCCTCGACAAGAGACGCGAGCCCCGAAACACCCAGACATCACCCATTCGACCGACCCACCCGGAACTCCTCCCCTTGATAAGGGGAGGTGTCGCGGAGCGGCGGAGGGGTAGACCTCCTACCCGGAAGCACACGTTCCATTCAAAGGGAATGGGTAGCCGAAAGCCAACCTTATTTTTCAA
>JALSSK010000362.1 GCA_026984335.1 Rhodothermales bacterium | reverse complement strand
CTTTATGGAAAAGCAAAAAACCGTCTATCTCACCGAGGAAGGGCTTCAGAAGCTCAAAGAGGATCTCCAGTTTATGCGCACCAAAGAGCGCGCCCGCATCGCCAAAGCCATCGCCGAGGCGCGGGCTCAGGGCGACCTCTCCGAGAACGCGGAATATGACGCCGCCAAGGAAGAACAGGGGCACCTCGAAGCGCGCATCGCCAAGCTCGAACAGACCATCTCGAACGCGCGCATCGTCGATGAGAGCACCATCGATTCGACCAAGGCTTACATCCTTTCGAAGGTGCGTGTGAAGAACCTTCGGAACGGCGCCGAACAGACGTATACGTTGACCTCTGCCCAGGAAGCCGACCTCGCGCAGGGCAAAATCTCCATCGGCAGTCCCATCGGGAAAGGCCTGCTCGGAAAAGCCGTGGGCGACGTGGTCGAGATCGCGGTCCCTGCCGGAAAGGTGCAACTCGAGATCCTCGAGATCTCCCGGTAATACTCCTCCTTTGCGATGATCGATCTCCGGAGCGACACGGTGACCCGGCCCACCGAAGGCATGCGCCGCGCGATGTACGAAGCCGAAGTGGGCGACGACGTCTTCGGCGAGGACCCGACGGTGCGCCGGCTGCAACAGACGGTGGCGTCCCTGCTCGGCAAGGAGGCGGCGCTCTTCGTCCCCTCCGGCGTGATGGGCAATCAGCTCGCGCTCAAGGTCCACACGCAGCCCGGCGACGAGGTTCTCCTCGAAGCGACCTCCCACATTTTCAACTACGAGTCCGGCGCGCCCGGGCTGCTCTCCGGGGTCGTCACGCGCACGCTCACGGGCGAGGACGGCGTGCTGACGGGCCGGCAGGTGGCGGACGCCGTGCGACCCGGTTATTACTGGCTCGCGCGCACGCGGCTCGTCTGCCTCGAAAACACGCTCAACCAGGCCGGCGGGCGCGTCTATCCGATGGAGAACCTCCGTGCGATTACCGAGGTCGCGCGCGCGCGCGGCCTCGGAAGCCACCTCGACGGGGCGCGGCTGTGGAACGCGACGGCGGCCACCGGCATCCCGGAGCAAGACTATGCCGCCCCCTTCGATACCGTGAGTGTGTCTCTCTCGAAGGGCCTCGGCGCGCCCGTCGGTTCGGTGCTCGCCGGGCCGAAGGACCTGATCACCGAAGCGCACCGCTACCGCAAGATGTGGGGCGGCGGGATGCGGCAGGCGGGCATCCTGGCGGCGGCGGGTCTCTATGCGCTCGAACACCACCGCGCCCGCCTCGCGGCGGACCACGACAAAGCCCGCCGCCTCGCCGAGGGCATCGCCGAACTGCCCGGCTTCTCGCTCGACCCCGCCCGCGTGCAGACGAACATCGTCATCTTCGACGTCGACCACGGGGACGCGCTCCGCACGCTCGGCGAACTGAAGGCCGAGGGCGTGCTCATGGTTCCTTTCGGCCCGGCCACCATCCGCGCCACCACCCACCTCGACGTCTCGATGGACGACGTAGAGGCGGCCCTCGCCATCATGCGCCGCCTCTACGGACGCGCCTGAGCCCGCTCAGCCGGTGCCCTCCCCTTCGACCCACTGCACGGCGTGCTGCATCAGCTCGGCGGCGCTGTTGAGGTTGAGCTTGTTCTTGATGCGCGCCCGGTACGACTCCACCGTCTTGACCGAAAGATGCAGCCGCTCGGCGATCTCGCGTGTGCCGTGGCCGCGGCCGGTCAGTTCGAACACCTCGAGTTCGCGGTCGCTGAGCACTTCGAGCGGCGACTTCGTGAGCGTCTCGTGCCCCGAAGCGATGCCGAGCAACAGCCGTTCGTTGATCTCCTCGCTCACGTATATCCCTCCGTTGAGCACGCGCCGGACAGCCTTCACGATCACCCCGCCCGCTTCGAGCTTCATCACGTAGCCACGCGCCCCGGCCCGAATGGCCCGCTCGGCATACAACGATTCGTCATGGCGCGAGACGACCAGAATCTTCAACGACGGCTTGAGCGCGAGCAGATGCTTGATCAGTTCGAGCCCGCTCATGCCGGGCAGCGAAATATCCACCACCGCCATATCCGGATCGTGCCGTTCGAGCGCCTCGATAGCCTCCTCGGCATTGGCCACCTGCGCCACCACGCTCAGGTCCGTTTCACTGTCGATGCTCAGAGAAAGCCCTTTGCGCATCAAGGGATGGTCGTCGACGACGAGTATCTTTTTCATGGTTCCGGGATCAGAGGTTTTCATGGTTCCGGGTTCACAAACGGAGCGCCCTTCCGGGACGGGTCCGGCGTATGGTCGGCGCGACGCCGCTTCGAGGCAATCTACGGTACTCACGTTTGAATACATAGCCTTTCGCGAGGCTCGGCGCGGCCGGGCAATGCTCACAGGGAAAGGCCTCGTAGATCGGGTCTTTCCGTAGAAACCCGGGTGAGCGTGCACGTGACCACGGAACCGCCCTTGAGGCCGCGCCGGATGTCGAGCACGCCGCTGATCATGCGCGCCCGGTACTGCATGATCCGGACGCCCATGCCGTGATCGTCGTCGAGCTTATCCGGGAAGCCGACGCCGTCATCCTGGATGCGCAGGCGCACCTGATCCTCGCCCGCGGCCAGCATCACGCGCACCGTAGACGCCCGCCCGTGCTTGACGGCATTGCTCACAGCCTCCTGTGCAATGCGGTAAAGGTGGATCGCCACGTTCTCATCGTAGATGGGCGAGGAGCCGACCTCCTCGAAGGTGCAGGTGATCCCGAAGAGCCGCTCGGCGTTTTTGGCAAGGCGGGAGAGCGCCGTCGCCAGCCCCTGCTCGTCGAGGTCCACCGGCACGAGCCCGCGCGCCAGGCTCCGGGCATACTGGTCCGCTTCCTTGATCAGCTCCGTGATCTCTTCGACCTCCCCGGCGCGCTCGTCTCCCCCCGCGCTCATGACGCGCGCGAGGTTCTGACTGATCAGCCCGATGCCCGTGAGCATCTGCCCGAGCCCGTCGTGCAGATCCTGCCCGATGCGCCGCCGCTCCTGATCGCTGATGCGCAGGATCTCCTGTTCGAGCCGCCGCCGGTCGGTGATGTCGCGCACGATGCCGGTGAAGATGACCCCGTCGCGGAGGCGCACTTCGCTTACGGCCAGTTCCATCGGGAACGTGGAGCCGTCTTTCCGGAGCCCGTAGACCTCGCGTCCGATCCCGATGATCTTCCGGTGGCCCGTTTCGAGATAGCTGCGGATGTACCCGTCGTGCTCCTCCCGGTACGGCGAAGGCATCAGAAGGCTGAGCGGTTTGCCGAGCACCTCGTCCGCCGCATAGCCGAAGATGCGCTCGGCCGCCTGGTTGAACGACCGGATGATGCCGCCTTCGTCCACCGTCACGATGCCGTCGACCGTCGTCTCGAGGATGGCGCGCCCGCGCGCTTCGCTCTCGCGAAGGGCGTCCTCGGTGCGTTTGCGTTCGGTCACGTCCTCGACGACGGCCAGCGAGCGAACGACGCGCCCGGCGGCGTCGCACTCGGCCGTGGCCGAAAGGAGCACGTCGAGCACCGCACCGTCTTTCCGGACGAACTGATACTCGAGATCCCGGCACGATCCCGTTTCGAAGAACGCCGTGAAATGCTCCGTCTCGGCGCGCCGACGCGAGTCTTCCGTCATGAACGCGGTCAGCGGACGACCGATCACTTCGTCGCGCGCGTAGCCCATTCGTTCGAGCCAGTAATCGCTCACGCTGACGAGGCGCCCCTCCCGGTCGATGGAGTGAAGCATGGCGGGGGTCTGATTGTAGAGCGTTCGGAACCGCTCCTCGCTCTGCCGCAGCGCGTCCTCCATCCGCTTCCGCTCGGTGATGTCCGCGCCCGAACTGAGCGTCGCCGTGATCTCGCCCGCCTCATTGCGGATGACGGCGTTGCTCCACGCGATGAGGCGCTCCTCTCCCGAAGCCGTAAGGATCGGGTTTTCGTAATGCTCGGACGCCCCGCCCTCCCCGCTCATGAGCGCGCGGTACACCTTCCACACGTCTTTGCGGAGACGCTCCGGGATGAAATGGTCGAACCACAGCTTTCCGACGATCTCGCCCTCGGGAAGCCCGATCAGGTCGCAGCCTTTCCGGTTGATGCGCGTCACGCGTCCCTCCCGGTCGAGCACGACGAAGACCACGCCCGCAATATCGAGGTACTGCCGGAGCCTGTTTCGTTCTTTTTCGAGCTGTCTTCGGATGCGGGCGCGTTCTTCGCGCAGGCGCGTCTTCTGCGCCCAGAACGCCAGGCGCACGTCAAGGTGGTGCTCGGGATGAACGCTGTCGTCGATGCCGGCCCGGAGCAGTTCTTCGAGGTAGCCTTCAGCCTCCTCGCCCAGCACGGCGAGCACCGAGACCGCCTCGCCGTGCTCCGCCCGCAGGTCCCGGCTGAAAGCCAGCATCTCGGCATCGACGTGGCCCAGGATGACGAGGTTCGGTCGCCGTTCCCGGACAACGGACCGGGCCTCTTTCGCATTGCGGCGCACGAGCACCTCGCTCCCGCTCGCCGACAGCGCCGCGCGCAGGGCCTTCCGTGTGCGGCGGGTCCCCCCCACCAGCAATGTGACGAGCCCGCGCGCTTCGCCCCGTTCCTCTTTGGTGGCGCTTGCCCGCGTCGCGGCGGGCTCCGATGAGAGTGGCGGCATATACGAGAAATTCATGGATGGCGGAGCGCGCTCGAAAGAAAAAAGCGAGCGTCCCCGACGCCTCAATCCCTTCAGAGTACCATCTCGTTCCAACACTTGTCGCAAGGTTTCCCCTACGACCTCCGTAAGGGATTCCCCTGCATGATGGCCGGGTGGGCGCTCAGGGAGCGGGCGTAACCGCCCAGCCCGGCAACACGCCCACCTCGACGCCGAAGACGAGCGGGAGGAGCGTGAAGGCGAAAAGCGTGATGAGCAGCGCAAAAAGGACGTTGAGCACGATGCCCGCACGCGCCATGTCGGAGATCTTCAGCGTTCCGCTGCCGTAGACGATGGCATTCGGCGGGGTGGCTACGGGGAGCATGAACGCGCAGCTCGCCGCCACCGCCGCCGGGAGGGCGAAGAGCAGCGGGTTCTGCCCGATGCCGACGGCCACCGACGCCACGATGGGCAGGAACGCCGCCGCCGTGGCGGTATTGCTCGTCAGTTCCGTCAGCAGGATCACCGTGGCCGTTACGCCGAAGACCACGAGCGGAAGCGGCCAGGCGCCGACGCCGCTGAGCCCCTCGCCGATCCAGGCGGCCAGCCCGGCGCTGTTGATGGCCGAGGCCAGCGTCAGCCCGCCGCCGAAGAGCACGAGCACGCCCCAGGGGAGGCGTTCGGCGTCCTCCCACGTCAGCAGCGCCACGCCGCGCCGCCGGTCGGCCGGAAGCAGGAACAGAACCACCGCTCCGGAGACGGCGATGCCGGCGTCGGAGAGCCCGGGCACGACGCCCGTCAGCAGCGGGCGCGTCATCCACAGCGCCGCCACGAGCGCGAAGACGAGCGCCACCTTCCACTCCGGCCCGCTCATGCGCCCGAGACGGCGGCGTTCTTCTTCGAGCAACGCCCGCCCGCCCGGAAGCGAGGTCAGGCGGAGGCGGAAGACCACCCGCGTCAGCGCGAGATACGTCATCGGCAACCCCACCGCCACCAGCGGCAGCCCCACGAGCATCCACTGCGCGAAGCCGATCTGATAGCCGTACGTCTCGCTAAGGAAGCCCGCCAGCAGCGTGTTCGGCGGCGTGCCGATGAGCGTGCCGAGTCCGCCGATGCTGCACGCATAGGCGATGCCGAGCATCAGCGCAATGGCGAAGGGCCGGCGGGCCGTCTGCTCGTCCCCCGCATCCGTATGCGTCAGTTCGACCACCGACAGCCCGATGGGCAGCATCATCAGCGCCGTGGCCGTATTGCTGACCCACATGCTCAGAAAGGCCGAGGCCGCCATGAACCCCGCGAGGATCGCGCCGGGGCGCGCGCCGAGACGCGTGATGATGCCGAGCGCGATGCGGCGATGCAGCCCCCAGCGTTGCATCCCCTCGGCGATCACGAAGCCGCCGAGAAAGAGGAAGATGAGCGGGTTCGCGTACGGCGCCGCCGTCTCCCGGATGCCGGCCACGCCCAGCAGCGGAAACAACACCAGCGGCAAGAGCGCCGTCACCGGGATCGGCACGGCCTCCGTCATCCACCACACGGCCATGAGCGCGCCCGCCGCCGCCGTATGCCATGCCGGGACGTTCAGGCCCTCCGGCGCGCCCGCCCACAGCATCACCCCGAACAGGGCCGCCCCCCCGAACAGCCCGAGCCGCCTTGCCGACCTGAGGCCTTCACCCGCCTTCGCGCGCCCCTCATACGCATCCGTCATACGCCCCCCTCTCGTCACCCCATTCGTCGCCACAAAAAACAACCATCTGTTTATAAAGGTTTTAAGCTCCAGAGACCGAACTCGTAACGCCCCCTCTTCTCGAGAATCCAAAAGGAAAATAGCGAATATCTCGCGATGAATCGTCCTTCGCGAAAAAGCGCGATCATTGCTGCCCCGCAACCGCAGAAGATTCCATCCGTTCAATGCGTTCGTACCTCTCAATCACCCCGTACCGCCTGCTCCGACGCTACTACCATCCTCCACCCTCGCGATGGACACGCACGATCCTTTCCCGTTTGAGCGCACCCTCAGCCTCGCGCCCCTGATCGACTTCTGGCGTGAGGTGGCCGAGGACGAAGCCTCTCCGCGCGCCGTGATGGCCCGCTCCATCCTCGACCGCCTCGACGACGCGCCCGAACTGACGCGCCCGCTCGACGATCTCGAACCCCTTGAAAAACACCTCGAACTGCTCGACCTCCTGATGTCCGCCGTCTTTCCGATGGCGCTGTGGGAGGAAACGTACGCCGCCGCCTTCGTCCCGTTCAAGCTCGTCAGCTTCTACGCCACCTCCGCCTTTGCCCGTTTGAAGATGCCCGAACGGATGAAAGCGGAACTCACGGAAGGCCCCCCCGAATGCCGGAGCGAGATGATGACCGCCCGCGCGCTGAAGGCCTATCACTACATTCTTCGCGAACACTACGGCGTCGAGGTCAACTTCGATTACCCCATGATCGTCACGACCACCGACGAGAAGACCGGGCTGAAGAAACACTACAACATCGCCATCGACACGCGGTTTGCCACCATTGAGTTGCGCGGTCCCCGGCAAGAGCTCTCCGACGAGATGCTCCAGTGCCTTCTCAACGAGCCGACAAACCTCGCGTTGTGGATGGAGACGCTCCCGCCCGAACAGTTCGCCTTTCACGGTTTCGTGGTGATGACCGCCGTAGACGTGACGGCGCAGCAGGTGCTCTCCCGCCTCAAGGACGACCTCCTCCAGCGCGACGCCTTTACCTCCCTCGAAAAGATCGACACCCTCCAGATGCGCCTGCGCATGCTCCTGCAGGCGCCGGAGCTTCGACTCGGGCTGATCTGTCTCCAGAAAGATGACTTCGACGCCATCACGGGCGCGCAACCCATCGGGCGGAGCCTGCTCCTGACCGACGCCGGCGTCCCGTCGTGCCCGCACAAAGAGAACTCCTATTACGCCCGCGCCTTCTCCTCCGAAGAACCCATCGTGGTCAACGACCTCGAGAACTGCCAGGTGTGCACCGGCTTCGAGAAGCGCCTCCTCGATCAGAACCTGCGCAACCTCATCCTCGCCCCGCTCCGCTTCGAGGGCGAGCTCGTCGGCCTGCTCGAACTGGCCTCCCCGAACCCCGGCGCGGTCAACGCGCTCAACGCCGTGATGCTCAAGGAGGTCGTCTCCCTCTTCGCCACGGCCATGAAACGCACCCTCGCCGAACGCGAGGACCAGGTGCAGGCCCTCATCAAGAAACAGTATACGGCCATCCACCCCACCGTCGAGTGGCGCTTCCGCGAGGCGGCGCTCCGCTTCATGTCGCAACTCGAGAACGCCGGCCACGCGGAACTGGAGCCCATCGTCTTCCACGACGTCTACCCCCTTTACGGCCTCTCCGACATTCGCGGCTCCTCCACCATCCGAAACAACACCATCCGCGCCGACCTGCTCGAACAGCTGGGCATGGCGCTCTCCATCATCATCGAGGCGAGCACCCACCAACACCTTCCCGTGCTCGACGAAATCGGCTTCCGGCTCGGTAAGTACATCGAGGAACTCGTGTCCAACCTCCGCTCCGGCGACGAAAACACCATCATCGACTTCCTGCACCAGGATGTGGAACCCCTCTTTGACCGGCTCGGAGAGATCGATGCGCGCGTGCAGGAAAAAATCGAAGCCTATCGGGCCGCCCTCGACCCCGACCTCGGCATCCTCTACCGGCAACGCAAGGACTTCGAAGAGAGCGTCACGCTCATCAACGAAACCATCTCGGCCTATATCGATGAGCAAGAGGAACGGGCCCAGGAGATGTTTCCGCACTACTTCGAGAAATACAAGACCGACGGCGTCGATTACAACCTGTACATCGGGGCCTCCCTGGTGGAAAACCGCACCTTCGACCGGCTCTATCTGCGCAACATTCGGCTCTGGCAGTTGATGACGATGTGCGGCATCGTCTGGGAGATGAAGCGGCTCGAACCGAGGCTCAAGACCCCGCTCGAAACGGCGCACCTCATCCTCGTTCAGGACATTCCCCTCTCGATCCGCTTCCGGCAGGATGAGAAGAAGTTCGACGTGGACGGCGCGTACAACATCCGGTACGAGATCGTCAAGAAACGCATCGACAAGGCGCGCATCCGGGGGCGCGAGGAGCGGCTGACGCAACCCGGCAAGATCGCCGTGGTGTATGCGCAGGCGCGCGAGGCGGAAGAGTACCGCCGGTACATCGAATATCTTCAGGCCGGCGGGTATTTGAAAGACGACCTCGAAACGCTCGACCTGGAAGACCTCCAGGGGGTCTACGGCCTTCACGCGCTCCGCGTCTCCGTGGCCGAGGAAGAGCCGACGCTCACCCTGAACGTCGTCCCGGCTCCGATCCTCGATGCGTTCGCTCCTCCCGGCGGCGACGGCGCATCGAGCGTGGAAGCCTAGCCCCGTCGGCTTACGGCAGGATCTTCGGGATGACGAACCAGACCAGTTCCCCCCTGCCGGAGACGACGTCCGCCCAGTGAGCGACGGGGAAGTCGACGCGGGCGAGCGCAGCGGTGGGAAAACGCAAGCGCCCGCCGCCGACGGCCTCGCGCACCGCCGCCGACCACGCAGGCTCATGACCGACGAGCAGGAGCGTCCGGACGTCGTCGTCCTCTTCCCGCACTTCCCCGAGGAGCTCTTCGGGACCGGCCTCGTAGAGCGCCCGCGTCACCCGAACGGGGCGGTCGGCCCATCCCCCGGCCTGCATGGCCCGTTCGAGCGTCTCCCGCGCCCGCACCGCCGAGGAAGTGACGACGGCGTCGGGCAACGGCCCCGCCTGCGCGAGGAACCGGCCCATCTTCGCAGCCGCCTTTCGACCCCGCCTGGCCAGCGGCCGCTCGTGGTCCGCGCCGTATTCGGCATCCCAGTCCGATTTCCCGTGTCGAAAAAAAAGCACCGTCTTCATGGCTCCGTGGCTTCGTGTCTGCGTGGGGCGCGCGCCGGACGCGTTCGCGGAGTCCCCGCTCCGGCAGCCCGCAGTATACCGATTCCCCGGGAAGATGTCCGCACACTGCCGGGGAAACCACGCGTCACGGCCCCCTTCGCCTCCCGTCCCGCGACGATCGAATGACCGAATATTTCTCCCATGAATCCTGTATCTTCGGATCATCCGTGACGTCTTCGGAAGAAAAAGCGCCGCGCCGTCACGACGCCGTTCATCGAGCCTATTCTTCTTTGGAAACGAGATGAGTGAAGCCCTTCGGATTTTCAGTCTTCCCGAGGACACGGACGTCGAGGCACTTCTGGCCGGTGCGCGCGATCGTTTTCGCATCGAGCAGACGGGGCCGCTTCCCGTCACCCGCCGGTATTTCGACACGTTCGACTGGCGGCTCCACGACGCGGGCACGGCGCTGTTCTTCGAGGTCACCCCGGAAGGCCGCCTTC
>JALSSK010000361.1 GCA_026984335.1 Rhodothermales bacterium | reverse complement strand
TTCGTGGGGCGCGTGCCGAGCTTCGCGGAAGAAGGCTTCGTGACGATCCACGACGCCGACGGGAACGAGGTGGGCCGCTTCGATGCGGGCGTCGCGCCGGCGGCCGTGGCGCTCTACCGGCCGGAGCTCAACGTGGCCGTCGAGGACGAGGGCCTCCCGGCAGACTTCCGGCTCGGGGCCAACTATCCCAACCCGTTCAACCCGACGACGACCCTTCCCTTCGAACTGGCCCGCGCCCACCGCGTCTCGCTGAAAATCTTCAACCTGCTCGGAGAAGAGGTGGCGACGCTCGTGGACGCGGCGCTTCCGGCGGGCCGCCACACGGCGACGTGGCGCGCCTCCGGGTTGCCGAGCGGGCTCTACCTGGCGCGCCTCCAATCCGGCGCTTCCGTGCAGACGCGCGCGCTGACGCTCCTCAAATGATGCGCATCGATCGGTGCCATTGTTTCCGCATCACCTTCGCCGAGTTGAAAGCCGTCGCCGAGGCGGCGGGCGTGCGGGACGGAGGGCGGCTGAGCGCGCACGTCGACTTCGGGCGGAAATGCGGGTTGTGCCGCCCGTACGTCCGGCGGATGCTGCGCACGGGCGAGACGGTCTTCCACAAGGTCGTCACCGAGGCGGATGAGCCGAAACCCGGACCGTCGGGCGGATGAGGGCTGCAGGGCGGCCGACACTTTGGATGAACAAACGGTTAAGCATCGCAGGGGAGGACCGATACCCGCTGAAGCATCCATCCGAAGTACCGTGACCGCCATGGCTGACATCGAACACAGAAAACAGGAATTGCTCGGCCGTATCGAAGTGTTGTTGGCCGAGTCGTACCGGCTCCCGAAAGCGCGCAAAAGCTGGGAGCGCCGGACGGCCATCGACTGGGAAATTCTCGTGCTTTGCCGGGAGATGGCCAACCTGTCGGCGTCCACCGAGCCGCCCTACTGGGCGGGTGACGAGGCCGCGAAGGGGCGTGGCGACCTCCGGCACGAGCGCCGCGCGGACCGTGCGCCGGCTCCGCCCGCTCCGGCGAGACGCGAATCCGGCAAGCCCAGAGCGGCATAGTCGCGTTTCCGGCTTGCGTTCGCATGCCGCCGGGCATCAGCCCTTCCGTTCCTTCTCCGCTTCCTCGGCGTATCGTTTCACCCGCCGCGTCAGGTCCTCCGCTTCGTCCCGCGAGCGCCGGTATGCCAGGCGCTCGGCAATGGTCTTTTCATAGCCGATGCCCGAGGGTTCGAAGAAATACGTGCCCTGCATGGCGTCCGGCAGGTATTGCTGGGGGACGTAGTGGTTGCGATAGGCGTGGGGGTAAAGATAGCCCTCCCCGTGGCCGAGGCCCTTGCGGTCGCGGCTCGCGTCCTTGAGGTGGTTCGGCACGTCGGAGGTCTGCTCCTTCTCCACGAAACGAAGCGCGTCGAAGAAGGCGTACGTGCTGTTGCTCTTCGGCGCGGTGGCGAGGTAGAGGCAGCACTCGGCCAGCAAAAAGCGTCCTTCCGGCATCCCGACGTACTCGAAGCCCCGGGCGGCGGCGCTCGCCACCGAGAGGGCGCGCGGGTCGGCCAGGCCCACGTCTTCGGCGGCGAAGATGAGCATGCGCCGGAGGATGAAGCGGGGGTCCTCACCGGCGTAGACCATGCGCGCCATCCAGTAGAGCGCCGCGTCGGGGTCGGAGCCGCGCAGGCTCTTGATGAAGGCGCTGACGGCGTCGAAGTGGGCGTCGCCTTCCTTGTCGTAGAGGACGGCCCGCTGCTGGATGCTGTCCTCGGCCACCGCGAGGGGGATGCGGATGCGGCCCCCGGCGTCCGGCGGCGTGGTCTCGACGGCGAGTTCGAGGGCGTTGAGAAGCGAGCGGGCGTCTCCGTTGGCCGTCGAGACGAGGTGTTCGAGCGCGTCGTCGTCGATCCGCACGTCGCGCCGGCCGTAGCCGCGCTCCTCGTCGGCGAGCGCGTGCCGGACGATGGCGCGGAGGTCGTCCGTCGTGAGCGTTTTCAGCTCGAAGACGCGCGAGCGGCTGACCAGCGCCCGGATCACCTCGAAGTACGGGTTCTCCGTCGTCGCGCCGATGAAGATGACCGTGCCGTTCTCGACGTGCGGGAGGAGCGCATCCTGCTGCGCCTTGTTGAACCGGTGGACCTCGTCGACGAAGAGGATCGTGCGGCGCTGGTGGTGGCGCAAGCGCGTCTGCGCCTCGTCGATGGCCGCGCGGATGTCGCGGACGCCGGCGAGCACGGCATTGAGCGTGGTGAAATGCGCCCGCGTCGCGCCCGCGATGATGCGGGCGAGCGTCGTCTTGCCCGTGCCCGGCGGTCCGTAGAAGATGAGCGAGGAGACGCGGTCGGCCTCGATGGCTCGACGGAGCAGCCGCCCCGGCCCGAGGATGTGGGCCTGCCCCACGAAGGCGTCGAGCGTGCGCGGGCGCATCCGGTCGGCCAGCGGCGCGCGCGCGGCGCGGTACTGCTCGGCGGCGTCTGCGAAAAGATCGGCCATGGCATCGGTGCGGTTGGAGAAAGGATGGTCCCTTTCAAAGTCGAAAGCCGAAGCCGTGTTTCCCGGTGGAAGGACTCGTGTCCCGGGGCTCGCCCGTCGGCTCGCGTCAGGGGCTCATGGGGTTCGCCGTCAGGGGCTCATGGGGTTCGCCGTCAGGGGCTCATGGGGTTCGCCGTCAGGGGCTCGCGTTGGCCCGGTCCGTACCTCTGTGCCCCCGTATCCCCACACACGTCCCACACATCCCGCCCTTCCCGCCGTCAGTCGTCCGCGCCTCCGGCGTCGCGCACGGTGAAGGCAAGCATCATCCCGGCGTGAAGGTGCTCGGCGATGTGGCAATGCATCATCCAGTCGCCGGGGTTCGACATATCCACGAGCACGTCCATCGTGGAGCCGACGGGCACGATGGCGGTGTCCTTCCAGACGAGGTTCGCGTTCGGCACGCCGTCCCTTGCGAGGACGAGGAAGCGCTGCCCGTGGATGTGGATGGGGTGGTTCATCGGGTGGAGGGTCTTCGGATCGTTGAAGACGCGGAGCTTCACCACGTCGCCCTGGTCGAAGGTCCAGTGAATGTCCATGTTCTCCCGACCCGTATCCGCGTCCCGGAGGATCCACCGCACCTCTTTCACGCTCGAAAGCCAGTTCATCATCGGCATGGCGTCGTTCCACTCCATCGGCGGCACGTACAGCGTGTCCATCGCCATCATCTGCATGACCACCGGCGGCAGCCCGTCCACGTCGACGCCGAGGACGAGTTCGTGATCGACGGGCCTGTCGAAGTACGGGCGGAAGGCTTCGATGTCGCGCCGGACGTCGGCGTTCTCCCGAAGCGTCGCGAAGGAAGCGCCGAGGTCCTCGGCCACCGGCTCGTCCGACACCGTCACGAGGCCGAGGGTATCGACGTGCGGGTAAAACTCCCCCCGGAAGTGGTTGATCGCCTGAATGGAATTGGTGAGGGCCACCGTGCCGGGCGCGTCGAAGCGCACCTCGACGACGTACCGCTCCGCCGGCGCGATGGGCACGCTTCCGACCCACTCCTCGCGCTCGAACTTGCTCACGTCCGAGGCCACGATCTTCACCGGCGCGCCCCCGAAGACGACGTTGAACGTGCGCGCGTTGGCCACGTTCGTGAGGAAGAACCGCACCACCTCGCCCTTTTTCACCGAGAGCCGGTAGTCCGGCGCGCCGTTGACGAGCATGACGTTGCCGAAGCGCCCCATGAGCGCGTGGTTCGGCCCTTCCGCGCCGAAAGGCATCAGCCCGTTCGCGTCGACGAGGAGGTCGTCGAGGATGAGCGCCTCTTCGCGATGGACCGGCCCGTAATAGTCGGCGTCCGGGGAATCGACGAGCATGTTGCCGTAGAGCCCGAGGTCCTGCTGTATGTCCTCGCGCACGTGCGGGTGATACCAGTAGACGCCCGCGTCGGGGAAGCGGACCTCGTACGTGAACGTCCCGCCGGATTCGACGGGCGCCTGCGTGAGGCCGGGCACGCCGTCGAAGCGGTTGTCGAGGCGGAGGCCGTGCCAGTGGACCGTCGTGGGCATCTCGATGTGGTTCGAAAAGCGCACGACGATCTTCGCGCCTTTCTTCACGCGGAGGAGCGGGCCGGGATACTGCCCGTTGTACCCGTACATGACGAACGTCTTGCCGCCGAGCGTGCGGCGCACGAAGCCCGCTTCGAGCTCGAGCGTGTCGCCGTCCGCCATGGCGACGACCTCGCGGGGCCGGGCTTCGGGAACCATCGCGGGGTCCATGCCCTCGCCGGGGAGGTACGGCGCGATCATCGGCCTTTGGCCCATGAGTTCGGGCATCATCGGCATCGAGGCGTCCATCGGCGGCATGCGCCAGGCGAGGCTGTCGCCCATCGCGCCCATGCGGTGGCCCTCATGCTGCGCCCATGCCGGGGCCGCGAAGAGCAGAAGAACGAGGAGAAAGAGCCGGTTTTTTTTCAAGCGCATGGAAGCCGTCCTTGTCAATACCCGTAATTCGCGCACGGCTCCTGATTGAACGGCCCGTGCCCGGCCATGGTGTGCATGTACCCGCTCTTCGAAAGCCCCCGAAGCGCCACGGGGCCGGACCACCGCGCGCCGGGCGTCTCCGCCGAGGGTTCGAGCGTGACGATGACGAGAAACTTGTTCCACCGCACCCGCCCTTTCGCCGAGCCGTCCGCGTCGAGCACGCCGAGGCGTTCGACCGCGCCGAGGTCCGGCGTGGCGATCCATACGACGTACGCGCCCGTCGTCGCCGGACGAAGCCCTTCGACGGAGACCGCAAGGTCGTACACGTAATGTCCCTCGGGCGTGAGGGCGACGCCGAAGGGCGAACGCGCAAAGGTCACGTAGCCGACCCCTTTCGCCTGCCGCGCGCCGGGCACGCGCTTCGTCGGAACGAGGTCGATCCTGTAATACTCCGGCGGGCCGGTGTCGGCCCGGCATCCGACGTCGGGCGGAACATCCGCTCCGGCGGGCGTGGGCGCGCCCCACGCGAAGAGCGCGAGCGCGAGGCCCGCACACCGGCACAGGTTTCGGGAAAGCATAGGGGAAGGGTTGGTTTTCAAAAGAGCGCGGTGACGGCTTCGATGACCTTCGTGTGCACGTCGGGGTGTAATACGCTCGGCACCAGCTCCTGGTTTTGGGCCAGCTCCGAGATGGCGCGAGCGGCGGCGATCTTCATCTCCGGGGTGATGGCCGGGCTGCCCACCTGAAGCGCGGCCTTGAAGAGACCGGGGAAGGCCAGCGCATTGTTCACGCTCTTGCCGTCGGCCGCAAAAGCGGCTCCGGCGTCGAGGGCCTCCTCGGGGAAGATCTCCGGGATGGGGTTCGAGAGCGAGAGGATGATCTGCCCCTTGCGCACCATCTCGGGCCGGATCAGCCCCACCACGCCCGTCGTCGCGATGACCACGTCGGCGCGGGCGAGCGCGTCATCGAGCTCGGCGATCGTCCCGCCTCGCGCGCGGAGGTGCGCCTGCGCCTCCGGGTTCGGGTCCACGCCGAGGACCGTGAACCCGTATTCGATCAGGAGCCGGGCGATGCCGAAGCCGGCGGCCCCGAGCCCGATCTGCGCGAAGACGAGCGAGGCGTCGTCCTCCCGCCCCACGTACCGGAGGGCGCTGAGCACCGCCGCCAGGAGAACCGTCGCCGTGCCGTGCTGATCGTCGTGCATGACCGGCTGGGGCAGCCGACGGATCAACGCTTCCTCGATGTAAAAGCAGTCCGGCGTGCGGATGTCTTCGAGATGAATCCCTCCGAAGGTCGGCGCGATGCGGACGACGGCCTCGATGAAGGCGTCCGGATCTTTCGCGTCGATGAGCACGGGAACGGCGCTGATGCCGACGAACTGATCGTAGAGAACGGCTTTGCCCTCCATGACGGGCATGCTCGCCACCGGCCCGATGTCGCCGAGGCCGAGCACGCGCGTGCCGTTGGTGAAGATGCCGACGCTGTTGCCGATGCCGGTGTACTGCCGGGCCAGCGCCGGGTCGTTGGCGATGGAGGTGCACACGCGCGCCACGCCCGGCGTATAGATGTACCGCAGATCTTCGAGCCGTTCGAGGTCGCGCGTCCGCCCGCAGTGGATCTTGCCGCCGACGTGCCGCTCGAAGACGAGGTCCTTGATCGCCAGGATCTCGCTTGTCGTTTGCTCCGCCACGGCCCGTTTCACCGCTTCGAGGTGCGCCGCGTCATACACCGAGATCGTGACGTCGCGGAAGGAGTGATCCTTCCCGATGAAGCGCGTCGTGATGTCGCCGATGAGCGCGCCGGCTTCCCCGATCACCGAGAGCAGATGGCCGAGGTAGCCCGCCCGATGCGGGTTCTTGATCGTGACGAGGACGTCGGTCTCGGGAAAGCGAGGGCGTGAGGCAGGCATGGTCTGAGCCGGAAAAGCGATGGGAAAGCGGACCCGCGCGCGGCGGGCGAACCACGACCGGAGGCAGGTCCTCCCGGAGACACAGGCGTCGTCGATGCGCACCGGCCGATGCGCACGTCCAACCTCGCCCGGGTCAATGCGTTCCGGCGGGTTCGTCGTCCCACTTCTGCGCGCTCGAGACGTCCGGCACGCCCCAGTCGGCGCCGTTCCATCCCTCGAAGCCCTCCATGCGGAAGGTCCAGAAGCCGGTGGACATGTCGCTGACGACGATCAGCCCGTCGGCATTGCGCACGTCCACGCCGAAGGCGCCGTTGAAGACGGGATAGCGATCCGTGTTCGGCGGGCCGACGTACGTGTCGTAATACGCCACCGTGACGGGGTTCTTCGGATCCATGAGGGAGAAGACCTGAAGCCCGTCGAGGTAGCCGGAGACGAAGACGTAGGGCCAGCGCACTTCGTGGTTGTGCGTGAGGTTGCGCCAGTCGGCGGTCCATGCCGAGATGGGTTCCCGGATGTTCTTCACCTCGCCGTCGAGGGCGGGCTGGAGGTCGAAGATGCGCAGCGGGGCGTACCGGTATTCGGTCTCCGCCACGGCATAACGTCCGCGCGGGCCGGGGGTGAACGTGTGCCCCCACGCCACGCCGGAGATGCCGGTGAGCGTGACGAGGAGTTTCGGGTTCGCCAAGTCGGTGACGTCGTAGACGTAATAGCCGCCGGCGCCGCCGCCATAGAAGCGATCCTGCCCGCTGTCCGTGTGATAGCCCACGTAAAAGTCGTGATAGCCGCGCCGCCCCTCGTTCGGGTTGGGCGCCTCTCCGACGAGCGCGTGCGCGAGGTCGCCCTCGACCACCTTGCCGAGGTCGTACACGTGGGCGGTGGGGCCGGACGTGGTGGTGAAGAGAAGCACCCGCCCGCTCGAATGCTTATAGATGAAGATGTTGTGGAAGCCGCCGGGCTTCTCCGGCTCCCGGATGCGGGCCACCTCGCGCACCGTCGCGGGATCGGGCAGGCCCGTCACGTCGAGCACCACCGCGCCGAGGTCGGCGTCCGGCCCGCCCTGCCGAAACTGGAGCGACTGCACCACATAGTACCGGCCTTTCCATTTGAAATGCTTCACGTCCATCCCGCCGGTGCCCAGGTGGAGGTCCTGATTCTCGATGCGCCACCGGTAGATCACCTTCGGGTTCGAGGGGTCGGAGACGTCGATGATGTCGGTGCCGCGCGGGCCTTCCTCGCCATAGACCATGCGGGCGACGTACGCATACGGGCGCGAGAGTTCCTGTTCGAGGTCGAGGTCGGCCACGCTCAGGCGCGGGCCGAGCGGGAGGTGGCCGAGCACTGCGAGGTTGTCGCTGCCGGGCTCGAGCGCCGTCCACTGCCCGCGCACGGGCGCGGCGGCGAAAAGGAACGCGAGGAGGAGAGGGAAAAGCGCCTTACGGGTCGTCATGTCGATGGCCTCGATGGAGATTGGGAAGGAAGGGCTTTGCGCACCGGACAAGAGACGGGGCCTCCGTGCCGGAGCCGGGCGCACGGGTTGTCGTGGGGCGTCTTGCGAAGAGCGAAGACAGCATAACAAACGACGCGTGGAAATGCAAAAGCGGGTCGCACGCGCGGCCGCCGACGTTCGGGGACAAAGAAAAAGGGTGGAGCCGAAGCCTCGGCCCCACCCTCGTGTGGTGTCGGAAGGAACGCCGCGTCAGAAGTCCATGTCGCCCATGCCCCCGGGCATGGCCGGCGCTTTCTCCTTCTCGGGGATGTCGGCGACGATCGTCTCCGTGGTCAGGAGCAAACCGGCCACCGAGGCGGCGTTCTCCAGCGCCGTGCGCGTCACCTTCGTCGGGTCGATCACGCCCATGGCGATCAGGTCCCCGTACGCGTCCGTGCGCGCGTTGAAGCCGAAGCTGCCTTCGCCTTCGAGCACCTTCTGCACCACCACCGAGCCTTCCTGACCCGCGTTGTTGGCGATCTGACGCAGCGGCTCCTCGAGCGCCCGGCGCACGATCGTCACGCCGATCGACTGGTCCTCGTTCTCCGTCTTGGCCGTCTCGAGCTGCGGAAGCGCCCGAAGGTACGCCACCCCGCCGCCGGCCACGATCCCTTCCTCGATCGCCGCGCGCGTGGCATGCAGCGCATCCTCGACGCGCGCCTTCTTCTCCTTCATCTCCGGCTCGGTCGCCGCGCCGATCTTCAGCACCGCCACACCGCCGGAGAGCTTCGCCAGTCGCTCCTGAAGCTTCTCGCGGTCGTAGTCCGACGTCGTCGTCTCGATCTGCTGCTTGATCTGGTGCGCCCGCGCCTGAATCTGATCCTCCGACCCGGCGCCGTCGACGATCGTCGTCGTGTCCTTGTCGATCACGATCCGCTTGGCCTGCCCCAGGTAGTCCAGCGTCGCGTTCTCGAGACGGTAACCCTTCTCCTCCGAGATCACCGTGCCGCCGGTGAGAATGGCGATGTCTTCGAGCATGGCCTTGCGCCGGTCGCCGAAGCCCGGCGCCTTCACCGCCGCCACACGCAGCGTGCCCCGGAGCTTGTTCACCACCAGCGTGGCCAGCGCCTCACCCTCGACGTCCTCGGCGATGATCAACAGCGGCTTGCTCGTCTGCGCCACCTTCTCGAGGATCGGCAGCAGATCCTTCATCGTCGAGATCTTCTTGTCATGGATGAGAATGTAGGCGTCCTCGAGCACGGCCTCCATCTTGTCGGGGTCCGTCACGAAGTAGGGCGAGAGGTAGCCCCGGTCGAACTGCATCCCCTCGACCACGTCGAGCGTGGTCTCGGTGCCGCGGGCCTCCTCGACCGTGATGACGCCTTCCTTGCCCACGCGCTCGAACGCCTCGGCGATGAGCTCCCCGATGGCCGTGTCGTTGTTGGCCGAGATGGTGGCCACCTGCGCGATCTCCTGCTTACCCTCGATCTCGCGGCTCTGCGCGCGCAGCCCCTCGACGATCTGGGTCACCGCCTTGTCGATGCCGCGCTTGAGGTCCATCGGGTTGGCGCCGGCGGTGACGTTCTTGAGCCCGGCCGTCATGATGGCCTGCGCCAGCACGGTGGCCGTCGTGGTGCCGTCGCCGGCCACGTCGCTCGTCTTCGAGGCCACCTCCTTGACCATCTGCGCGCCGACGTTCTCGAGCTTGTCTTCAAGCTCGACTTCCTTGGCCACGGTGACGCCGTCCTTGGTCACCGTGGGGGCTCCGAATTTCTTTTCGATGATGACGTTGCGGCCTTTGGGGCCGAGCGTGACTTTGACGGCGTTGGCCAGCTTGTCGACGCCCTGCTTGAGCGCCGTGCGCGCTTCAACGTCAAAGATGATCTGTTTGGACATAGTCGCTTACCTCAATCTCGTTTTTGCGTGTGATCGCAACGAACTTTCAAAGACCGCCGAGGGTCCTCTCCTCCCGGGCTTGCCTTGCCCGGGACGCTCGCGCGCGCCGCCTCAGGCGTAGACCTCTTCGAGGATGCCGAGGATGTCGGACTCGCGCATGATGAGATAGTCCTCACCGTCGAGCTTGATCTCGGTGCCGGCGTACTTGCCGTAGAGCACCGTGTCGCCTTCCTTGACGGTCATGTCGATCTTCGTGCCGTTCTCGACGCGCCCCGGACCGACGGAAAC
>JALSSK010000360.1 GCA_026984335.1 Rhodothermales bacterium | reverse complement strand
GCCCTGACGCCGCTCCGCGCCCTGACGCCGCTCCGCGCGTTCACGCCTGCGCCGCCGCGCGCTCCGGCGTGAGCACCTGGTACAGCACCGGCACCACGACGAGCGTGAGCACCGTCGAGACGAGCAGCCCGCCGATGATGGCCCACCCGAGCGGCGACCACATGGTGCTGCCCCGAAGCGTGAGCGGGAGCAGCCCGCCGATGGTCGTCAGCGTCGTCAGGATGATGGGCGTGAAGCGCGTCTCGCCCGCCATACGCACGGCCTCGAGGACGGAGCGCCCTTCCTCACGGCGAAGGTGGTTCGCGTAATCGACCAGGATGATCGAGTTGTTCACCACGATGCCCACGAGGCTCGTCAGCCCGATGAAGGCGGTGAAGGAGAACGTGTAGCCCGTCAGCAGGAGCGCGAGCACCGCGCCGGTGATGGCGAAGGGGATCGCAGCGAAGATGATCAGCGGCTGCGAGAACGAGCGGAACTGGAGCACGAGCACGCCGAAGATGCCGAGCAACGCCGCCAGGAGCGCCTGCCCCATGCCGCCGAAGGACTCCTCCCGGCTCGCGTATTCGCCGCCGACGACGTACCGGTAGCCCGGCGGCCACGCCATCGCGTCGAGCTTCCCGAGGATGCGCTCGGTCACCTCCGCCACGTTCGCGCCCTCCCGCACGTCGGCGGTGACCGAGGCCACGCGCGCCAGGTTGCGGTGCTCGATCTGCGTCGGCCCCGCCTCGAACGTGAGCCGCGCCACCTGACGGAGCGGCGTCCGCGCCCCCGTCATCGAGGCGACGGAGATCCGGTCGAAGTCTTCCACGGTCGGATGCCCGTCGACGGGCAGGCGCACCACGATGTCGTAATCTTCCCCCTCCCGGTCGCGGAAATTCGCCACGGGAAGCCCCGCCATGCTCGCCCGCACCGTCCGGTCGATCTCGACGAGCGGGATGCCGAGCATCCCGGCCTTGTCCCGGTTGATGGCCACCTTCAGGTCCGTCTTCCGGCGGCCCGACGGGTTGTCGAGGTCGGTGACGCCGGGCGTCTCGTCGAGGATCGCCTCCACCTCGTCGGCGAGGCGGCGAAGCGCCTCGAGCTCGTCTCCGACGACGATGATCTCGATGGGCGCGGTCACGGGCGGCCCCTGGTTGAACTCCTTGACCTCGATCTCCGCGCCCGGGTAGCCGTCGAGCCGGTCCCGAAGCGCGCTCACGAACGCCGTCATCTCACCGGCGTCTTCGAGGTCGGTGTCCACGAGGAGTTGCGCGTGCGTCGGCGTCTCGTTCTTCGGGAAGTTGTTATAATAGACCCTCGGATTGCCGCGCCCGACGTTCGTCGCATAGCCCGTTACGGCCTCTTGCCCGGCCACCACGCTTTCGACGTATCGCGCCACGGCGTCGGTCTTGTCGAGGCTCGCCCCCTCGGGCAGGTCGACGTTGATGAGGAACTGGGGCTTCTCGGCTTTCGGGAAGAGGCTCACGCCCACGAGCGGAAAGAGCGCCATGCTCCCGGCGAAGACCGCCACCGCCGTCGCGAGCACGAGCTTCGGGCGGGCGAGCGTGTACCGGAGCGTCCGCCGGTACGGCCCGGCGACGAGGCGGTCGAGGAGGCGCTGAAGGATCGGCGGGCGGCGTTCGGGGGCGGCTCCCCCGGATTTTTTCCCCCGAAAGAGCCGGCGGAAGAACGCGCGCGCCCGTCCGCTGCCGGCCTTCGCCCGGAGGAAACGACTGGCGAGGAACGGGGTGAGCGTGAGGGAGACGAACAGGGAGGCCGTCAGCGTGAAGATCACCGTCACGGGCATCGAGCGGATGAAGTCGCCGACCCCGGTGTGGAGGAGCACCATCGGGAGGAAGGCCAGGAGCGTCGTCACGGTGGCGCTGACGACGGCCCACCCGACCTGCGTCGTGCCCCGGACGGCGGCGGTCCGCCCGTCGTCGCCCGCTTTGATGAAGCGGTCCACGTTCTCCGTCACCACGATGGCGTTGTCGACGAGGAGGCCGAGGGCGATGACGAGGCCCACGATGGACATCTGCTGAAGGCCGTATCCGGAGAAATCCAGCCACCCGAGGGCCACGAAGATGGAGACGGGCACGGTGAGGATGACGATCACGGAGGCGCGCGCGCCGAGGGCGAAGAGGATCACGAGGCCGACCAGAAGCACGCCTTGCATGAGGCTCGTGAAGAAGCCGCTCACCCGCCGGGACACGCTCTTCGACTGGTCGAAGACGGTCTCGAGCGCGATGCCGTCGGGGAGCCGCTCGGCGAAGGCGTCGGCGGTCTCGAAGAGGGCCTCGCGCACGTCGAAGATGTTCGTGCCTTCGCGCTGGATGGCCGTCACGAAAACGGCGCGGCGACCGTTGTGCCGCGCCCGGTGCGTCTCGTCGGCATAGCCGTAGCCCACCTCGGCCACGTCTTCGAGGTAGACGACCCGGTCCTTCCGCGCGGCCACGACCGTGCGGCGGACGTCCTCGAGCGACTCGAAGTCGCCGGAGGTGCGGATGTTGAAACGCCGCTCGCCCGCGTCGAAGTTGCCCCCGGGGATGTTCGCGCTTCCGGCGCGGACGGCGTCGGCGACCTGCCCGAGGCTGAGGCCGAGCTCCCGCATGCGTTCGAGGTCCACCGAGACGCGCACCTCCTCGTCGGGATAGGCCCACGTCTCGACGCGCTTGACGCCGGGCACGCGCTCCATGAGCGTCTCCAGCCGCTCCGCCTGCCGCCGAAGCCGCCCGTACGAGGCCGTCTCGGAGGTGAGCGCAAGCTGAAGGATGTTCACGTTCGTCGGCGATTGCTTCTCGACCTTGAGGCTCGCCAGGTTCTCGGGCAAATCTGCGCGCGCGTCGGCCACGGCCTCGATCACGTCGCTGTGCGCCTCGTCCGGGTCGGTCCCGTTGAGGAACTCGACGAAGATGGTCGCCACGCCGTCCCGGATCGTCGTCTCGATCTTTTTGAGGTCTTCGAGTTCATTGATCGCTTCTTCGAGCGGATCGACGACGAGCTGTTCCATGTCGTCCGGATTGGCGCCGGGAAAGACCGCCACGACGAGCGCCGAGGGGAAGTCGAACTGCGGATCTTCGGAGCGCGGCATCGTGAAAAAGCTCCCCACACCCATCAGAGTGAGAAGGAGCACCATCACCAGCGTGAACTGGTATTGCTCGATGGCCAGCCGGGGAAGTTTCATGACGGTAACGCGGATGAAGGGTTGGGGGAGGGGAAGGGCGCGCGTGAGGCGAGTTCATCGGTGAGGCGAGTTCATCGGGATGCGACTACCCGGACGAGGTCGCCGTCGTTGAGATAGGCCGCCCCTTCGGTGATCACGGCGCCGAAGCGCTCCAGCCCGGTGCGCACGGCGAGGGTGTCGCCGAGGAGGCGGGCGATGCGGACGGACTGCCTTCGCACGCGGTTCGTCGCGTCGTCGAAGACGTAAACCAGTCCGTGCTCTCCGTCCGCCTCGACGAGCGCCTCGACGGGGATGAGCGAGAACGTCTCGCCGGCGGAAGGGAAGACATCCAGGTGGGCGACGAAGCCGGATTTGAGCCGTTGCTCCGGATCCTCGACCGTCACTTCCACCTCGAACGTGCCGGTCATCGGGTCGGCGGCCTCGGCGATCTCGGAGACGCGCCCGCTGAAGGTCCGGTCGGGGAAAGCGTCGAAGCGGAAGGCGGCCCGGTCGCCGAGGTGAAGGCGGACCACGTCGCGGTCGGCCAGGCCCGCGCGCACCACCCAGTCCTTCACCCCGCCGACGACGAGCACCGTCTGTCCCGGCGTGACGAGTTCGCCGGTCTCGGCGAGGCGGCGAAGCACCCGCCCCTCGGTTGCCGCGCGGATCTCCGAGTGCCGCCGGTTGAAGCGGGCGATCTCGAGGGCGGAGGCCGCCACGTCGCGCGCCGTGCGGGTGTTCTGAAGCTGTTCGAGCGTGGCGACGCTGTCGCGGAAGAGGGCCTCCATGCGGGCCACGTCGCGCTCGGCCTTGTCGAAGGCGCTCCGGGCCTGCCGCACCTGCGCGTCGATCTCCGAGAGGTCGAGGCGGGCCAGGAGCCGGCCGGCGCGCACCCGGTCGCCCTCATCGACGAAGAAGCGGTCGATCAGCCCGCTCGTTTTGAAGGAGAGCCGCGTCTCGGCCTTCGGGGCGAGGCGCCCGCTCGTGCGGATCGGGAGCGCGCGGGTTTCCCGGCTCACCGGGGCCGTCCGCACCGGAACGGGCGCGGAGACGGGGGCTTCCTGGGCGTTCGAGCGGCATCCGGCGAGAAGGACGAGCATGAGCGCGGGCGCGAGGAGGACGAGGGAGAGCGTTCGGGTCTTCATGACGTTGTCTCGGGATAGGGGTGAAGAGCATTCGGGAGCGTTCAAAGCGGGTAGAGCGCCGCCACACGTTCGAGGACGGCGTGGCGGATGAGGAGGTCGAAGCGCGTAAGGGCGAGGTTGAGTTCGGCGTTCGTCAGCGCCGTGCGCGCGTCGATGAAATCGACCTGCGAGGCCATCCCTTCCTCGAAGCGACGCCGGGTGAGGCGGAAGGACTGCCGGGCGCTCCGGAGACGGCGTTCGGCGGTCTCGATGGAGCGCCGGGCCACGGACAGGTTGTCGGCGGCCTGCTGCACCTGAAGGCGAATCTGGTTGCGAAGGTCGGCCTGCCGCGTTTCGAGCGTCTGTCGCCGGAGGCGCGCCTGCGCGATGCGGGCGTTCTTCCGGAAGCCGTCGAAGAGGTTCCAGCTCAGCACGAGCGAGGCGGCGCGGAAGTCGGAGTCGCCGGAGAAGCCGTAGCCGGCGCCCTGGATGCCGTAGTCGAGCACGAAGGAGACGTTCGGCAGATAGGCGCTTCGGGCCAGGCCGAGGCCGGCGTCGGCGGCGGCGGCGGCGCGGCGCAACTGTTCGAGCTCTTCGCGCGTCCGGAGCGCCCGCGCGGCAAGGCCGTCGTGCGTGAGAGCCGGAGCGTTCGAGGCGAGGAGCGGGGCCGGCGTCTCCACCATCGGCAGGAGCTCGTCGAGCGTCATGCGTTCGATGGGCGCGTCGAGGGGGCGGTTGAGGAGGGTGTTGAAATACGAGGCCGCGAGGTCGCGCCGGGTTCGCGCTTCGGCCAGCCGTTGTTCCACGGCGCTCACCTCGGCCTCGGCGCGATAGACGGCGTCGGGCGTCGCCTTGCCGTGCTTCACCAGCCGCTCGTTCACCCGCAGGTTCTCCCGCACCAGCGCCAGCGTCGCCTCGAAGATCTCGATGACCCGCTCGGCGCGGAGATAGTCGAAGTAGCCGGTCTTGACGTCGGCCACGAGCTGCCGCCGCACGGCGTCGACGGAGGCGGCCTGCGCTTCGGAGAGATGGGAGCGGATCTTCACGTCGTGCCGGAGGGCAGGCTGGAAGACGGGCAGCACGAGGCGCATCTTCGTCTCCTGCTCCCGCCTCCGGAGGAAGGCGATGCGCTGGTTTTCGAGCGTCGGGAAGGCCGCGGGTTGGCCCTGCCCGGCAAGGAGATCGTTGAGGGCGCCGTACGCCGGATTGAGCAGGTCGCCGACGGGGAAGTCGATGACGCGCCCGCCGCCGGCGCGGGTGTACCGCGCCTCGATGCCGAGCGACGGCCAGTATTGCCCGCGCGCCTCCCGGACCCGGGCGCGGCTGACGGCGAGGTCGTACCGGCGCTGTTGAAGCGTCAGGTTCGTGCGCAGGCCCTCCTGAAGGTAGGCCTCCAGCGGCGTCTCTTGCGCCGAGGCCAGGGCCGGGACGAGCCACAGGAGGAAGAGGAGACTTCGTCTCATGGTTGACCGTTTAATTAATATTGACTAACAGTCAATCATAAGCAAAAAATGATATCGACCCTTCGTCCCTTCGCCGACTATCTCTCGAAAAGGAAGCGGAAAGGAGATAGTGACCGATGATCATTTGTTGACTGTTAGTCATGAAAGGGTGAAAAAAAGACCGCCTCATGGCGAGACGGATGCCTGTTTGTTGACTCACGGTCAATACGATCGGAAAAACGGGAAGGTTTCGGGGCTTCCAAAAAAAATCAGCGCGGTTCGAGGCCTGCCTTCATCAGGTCGAAAGCCGTCTCCACGAGGTGGGCGGCGTCGACCTCGTGACGCACCTGCACCTCTTTGTAGCTGATGATGTGGATGAGCCCGTGCGTCTGCGCCCACAGCGTGATGGCCGTTTCGAGCGGATCGAGTTCGGGGCGGATGGTGCCGTCGGCGATGCCGTTGCGGACGGCCTGCGCCACGAGCCCGATGCACTCGCTGCCCTGGGCATTACAGGCTTCGGCGTACGTGCCGGGGCTGCCGCAGTCGCCGGGCTGGGCTTCGAACCACGACATGATGTTGAAATAATCCGGATACTCACGGGCAAAGCGCATGTACGCCCGCCCGATGGCCACGACCTGATCGATGCCTTTCTCGTGCTCCCGCAGCGCCTTCTCGAAAAACTGCCCGAGCACCCGCAGACCCCGGTGCGCGATGGCGTGGGCGAGGTCCTCCTTGTTCCGGAAGTAAAAGTAGAGGAGCCCCTTGCTCAACTCGGCGGTCTCGGCCACGGCGTCCATCGTCGCGCGGTCGACGCCTTTCTCAAAAAAGACCTTCTCCGCCGCGTCGAGGATGGTCATGCGACGCTGTTCTTTCTCCCGCAACCTGCGCTCGGCTACGCCCATAATCATGTCCGTTTAGTTTTTGACTGATGGTCAATATACAAAATCCGAAACCAAACGGTTTCCCGGAAGCGAGAACCCTCATCGTTCGGGGGCCACCGGCACAAACACCCGGCTCACGATTTCCGTCTCCACAGCTCCATCTCATCGACGGCTTCACGGACGGCGCGGAGGCGCGCCTCGAGGCGGGCTTTCAGGGCGCGATGCGTCTCGGTGGGCGGATGGAGCGTGCCTTGCCGGACGCCGCCGCCGTTGAAGACGCTCGCCAGGCGGTAGACCTCGGTGCGGAGCGCGCGGGCGCGGCGGGCGCGCGCCTGTGCGGAGTCGGCGCGGACTCCGGCGTCGGCGAGCGGCGCTTCGGGCGGGACGTCGAGGCCGTTCAGCGAGTCGCGGCGGTGGACGAAGAAGTCGCGGAGGCCGTTCGCCCGCTGTTCCTCATGCCACACGGCGCGTTGCGTGGCGAGGAGGTCGAGGAGGAAACGCTCGCGCACGCGCCACTCGGCGTCGGAGATGGGCATCCCGGGGTCGCCCTCGACGCGCACGGTCTCTACGGCCGTTGCGCCGCCGGCGTGGAGCGTGACGGTGTACAGCCCCGGCGAGACGAACGGCCCCGCCGGATCGGTCGGACGCGGCAGTTCGGGAAGGATGGTCTTCGAGCGGACGAGCCCCTCGCGCTTCGGCGGCGTCGGGTCGAAGGGGGGCGGCTCGTGGCGGAGGTCCCACGCGAGGCGGTGGAACGTGCGCGCCGCGCCGGGCCCGGTGAGGCGGCGGACCGCGACGCCGTCGGCGTTCCGGATCACGATGGTGACGGAGTCGACCGGCTCGGCGAGGTGATACGTGAGGAGCGCGCCGAAGGGCGGATTTTCTCCCTCGAACGACCCCTGCCCCCGGTACGAGGTGTCTTTCCAGTAGAAGAAGATCGTCGCCGGGCGGATGGGGAAGAGGTGGGCGGGCGCGGCGGCGACGGCGTCGTTCCATCCGAGGAGCGGCGCGAGGTCGTCCATTATCCAGAGGCTCCGCCCATGCGTGCCCACGATGAGGTCGTCGTCGCGCGGGTGGATCACGAGGTCGTCGATGCGGGTGGTGGGCAGGTTGGCGCGGAAAGGGGTCCACGCGGCGCCGGCGTTCGTCGAGGCGAAGAGCGCGTGCTCGGTCCCGAGGAAGAGGAGGTTCGGGCGGGCGGGATGCTCGACGATCACGTGCACCGAGCCCTCGGCGGGAAGGCCGTCGGTGATCTTCGTCCACGTCGCGCCGAAGTCGGTGGTGCGGAAGAGGTACGGCGCGAAGTCGCCGTCGCGGTGGGCGTCGAAGGCGGCGTACGCCGTGCCGGGCGCGGACGCCGAGGCGACGACGCGGCTGACGTAGGCGCCGTCGCGCACGCCCCGGACATTCTTCGAGACCTCCGTCCACGTCCGCGCCCCGTCGCGGGAGACCTGCACGTTGCCGTCGTCCGTGCCCACCCAGAGGATCATCGGGTCGAGCGGCGACTCGGCGATGGTCGTGATCTCGCCGAAAGAGGCCGTCCCGTCGTTCTTCGAGAGCGTGACGTCTTTCCCCTGCACGCCCATGATCGCGAGCGAGTCGCGTTCGATCTGCCGGGAGAGGTCCTTCGTTCGCGTCCACGAATAGCCCCGGTCGTGGGTGATGAAGAGCCGGTTGCCGCCGAAGTACAGCGTGTGGGGATCGTGGCGGGAGAGGAGGGCCGGCGTGATCCAGTCGAAGCGGTAGGGTTTCTCGCCCTCGGGCGGCCTCGGAGCAATGTCGAGCCGGTCGCCGGTCTCGGCCTCGAAGCGGATGAGGCTGCCGTTCTGGGCGGTGATGTAGACGAAGCGGTTGTTCGGGTCGGGCTGTTGGTACATGCCGTCGCCGTAGTCGGTCTGCCGCCAGTCGTCGTCGATGATGCCGATCCAGTGGCGCGTGGCGCTCGGGCCGACCCACGAGTGGTTGTCCTGCATGCCGCCATAGATGCGATACGGCTTCCGCATGTCCGCGCCGATGGCGTAGAACTGCCCGATGGGGAGGTTGTTGAGGCGGAGGTACGTCTCGCCCCGGTCCCACGTCTCGTGCAGCCCGGCGTCGCCGGCGAGGTAAAAATGCTCGGGGTCGTTCGGGTCGATCCACATGGTGTGATGATCGCTGTGCACGCCCACGTCGTACGTCGGGCGGGTAGGCATCTGCCGGAACGTGCGCCCGCCGTCGTCGCTCCGGTAGAACTCGGTGGCGAGGAGGTAGACGCGGTCGGCGTCGCGGGGATCGACGGCGAGGCGGCTGTAATACATCGGGCGGGGGTTGAGCGTGTTCACCTTCGCCCACGACGCGCCGCCGTCGTCGGAGCGATAGACGCCGCCCGCCTTCGCGTGCTCGACCGAGGCATAGACGACGTTCGGGTTCGACGGCGCCACGGCGAGGCCGATGCGGCCCTTGTCGCCTTCGGGGAGGCCGCCGGTGAGCTCGGTCCACGTCGCGCCGCCGTCGGTGGTTTTGTAGATGCCGCTGCCGGGGCCGCCCCCGTTGAAGCCCCACGTCCGGCGCATGCGCTGATAGGCGGCGGCATAGAGCGTGTTCGGGTCCGACGGGTCCATCGCGAGGTCCACGACGCCCGTGACGTCGTCGATGAAGAGGACCTTGTCCCACGACCGCCCGCCGTCGGTGGTTTTGAAGACGCCGCGCTCGGGGTTGGCTTTCCACAGGTTGCCGAGGGCGGCCACGTACGCCACGTCGGGGTTCCGGGGATGCACGCGCACGCGCCCGATGTGCCGCGTCTCGACGAGGCCGAGGTGCGTCCACGTCGCGCCGCCGTCGGTGGAGCGATAGACGCCGTTGCCCCACGAGGTGCTCTGCCGGTTCTGCTGTTCGCCTGTCCCGGCCCACACCACGTCCGGGTTCGACGGCGCGACGGCGACGTCGCCGAAGGCGCTCACCGGCTGATCGTCGAAGAGCGGCGTCCACGTCGTGCCCTTGTTCGTCGACTTCCACAGCCCGCCCGAGGCCGAGGCCACGTAGATCGTGCTCGGGTCGCCGGGCAGCGCCTCGACGTCGTGGATGCGCCCGCCCGTCACGGCAGGGCCGAGGCTCCGGAAGCGGAGCCCGTCGAGCGTGCGCGCCGGGATCGCGGGCTGCGCGGCGGCGGAAAAGGCGACAAAGACGAGAACGGTGAGAGCGGCGCAGGTTTTTTTCATGGCGAAGGGAAGGTGAGGCGTGGGGAGATGGGCCGGCGCGGTGGTCATTCGGTGAGGAGCCAGAAGTGCGAGAGATACCGGAACACGGTGAACGCGATCCGGTCGCCCTTCGGGGACCACGCCGGGTGGGTCTTGTTCGTGGGGTCGAAGGTCACCTGCCGGGCCTCT
>JALSSK010000359.1 GCA_026984335.1 Rhodothermales bacterium | reverse complement strand
GCGTCTCCGGAAGCCCCGACATCTTCCGGGAAAAGGACCGCGACCCCAACCGCTCGATCAACTTCGTGACCTGCCACGACGGCTTCACGATGAATGACCTGGTCTCGTATAACCGAAAACACAACGAGGCCAACGGCGAGGACAACCGCGACGGCATGGACGAGAACTACAGCTGGAACTGCGGCGTCGAAGGACCGACGGACGACCCGGCGGTGGAGGCGCTCCGGCTGCGGCAGATCAAGAATTTTTTCACCATCCTCCTGCTCTCACAGGGCACGCCGATGCTGCTCATGGGCGACGAGGTCCGGCGCACCCAGCGGGGCAACAACAACGCCTATTGCCAGGACAACGAAATCAGCTGGTTCGACTGGCGCGGCCTCGAACGGCACGCCGGACTGCTCCGCTTCGTCCGGGGACTGATCCGGCTCAACCTCACGCACGAGGCGTTTCAGCAGGAGCGCTTCTGGACCCAGGACCACCGTCACAAGGGAGAGAGCCTGACGTGGCACGGCGTCAAACTGCACCGGCCCGACTGGTCGTATTTCTCGCGCACGCTCGCCTTCACGCTGCGCGACGGCGAGCATCTCCACTTCATGCTCAACGCCTACTGGGAGCCGCTCGCCTTCGAACTGCCGCCGCCGCTGGACGCGCCGTGGCGGCGCGTCGTGGACACCGCCCGCGACGCCCCGGATGATTTCTGCGACCCGGAGGAGGCCCCGCGCGTCGAGGGCGCGACGTATGAGCTCGCCCCGCGCTCGGTGGCCGTCCTCATCGCCGTGTGACGTTCCCGACCCCCGCTCCCATGCTCGATCTGAACCTCATCGACGAAGCTTCCGCTTTCCTCCGCCCGCTCGTGCGGCGCACCCCGCTGGAGCCTTCGCCGGAGCTCTCGGAGCGGCTGGGCGCGCCGGTCTCGCTCAAGCTCGAATGCCTTCAGGTCACGGGCTCGTTCAAGGTGCGCGGCGCGCTCTTCGCCCTCTCGAAGCTCCCCGGGGACGCGCGGCGGCGCGGGGTGGCCACGTGCTCGGCGGGCAACCACGGCAAGGGCCTCGCCTACGCCGCGCGGCGGATGGGCATCCCGGCGACGATCTACGTGCCCGCGAGCGTGGACGCCTCGAAGCACCGGGCGATGGTGAAGATGGGCGCGCGGGTGATCCGCTCCGGCTTCCCCGGCTACGACGACACCGAAGCGTGGGCGCTCGAAGAGGCCGCCCGCGCCGGGCTGCCGTTCGTGAGCGCGTACGACGACGACCGCATTATGGCGGGCAACGGCGGGTCGGTGGCCGTGGAGGTGTGCGAGGACGCGCCGGCGGCGACGACGTTCGTGCTGCCGGTGGGCGGCGGAGGCCTTGCCGGCGGCTTTGCGTATTACGTGAAAGCGCATTGCCCGGAGGCGCGGATCGTCGCGTGCCAACATGAGCAGTCTCCGGCGCTCCTCCGCTCGCTCGAAAGCGGCCGGGCGGCGACGGAGATGCCCGCCGTCGAGACGCTCGCGGCGGGGCTCGAAGGCGGCCTCGGCGCGCGCCCGTTCGCCGTGCTCCGCCGCCGCGTGGACCACGTGGCGCTCGTCTCCGAGGCGGCGCTCCGGGCAGGCGTCCGGTGGATGCTCGACCGGCATCAGTACCTCATCGAGCCGTCCTCCGCCGTGACGGTCGCGGCCTGCCTCGCGGGCGACCTCCCCGCGCCCGACGGCCCGGTGGTCGTCGTTCTCTCCGGGCGCAACGTGAGCCTGCCCGCCCTTCGGCAGATCCTGTCCGACGGGCCGGAGGACGCCTGAGACGACCGGCGCCGCTCATTTCGGAGCCATGCGGATGGCCCCGTCGAGGCGGATCGTCGTGCCGTTGAGCATCACGTTCTCGAAGATGTGCACGGCGAGCGCGGCATACTCCGGCGGGCGTCCGAGGCGCGGCGGGAACGGCACCTGTTGCCCGAGCGAGGCTTTCACGTCGTCCGGCATGCCCGCCACCATCGGCGTCTCGAAGACGCCCGGCGCGATGGTCATCACGCGGATGCCGTGGCGCGCGAGGTCGCGGGCGAGGGGGAGCGTCATCCCCACGACGCCGCCCTTGGAGGCCGAGTACGCCGCCTGCCCGATCTGCCCGTCGAAGGCCGCCACGGACGCCGTATTCACGACCACCCCGCGTTCGCCTTCGTCGTTCGGCGTGTTCTCGGCCATTCGGGCGGCGGCGAGCCGGATCACGTTGAACGTGCCGATGAGGTTGACCTGAATCACCTGTGTGAAGCTCGCGAGGTCGTGCGGCCCGCGCTTGCCGAGGATGCGCCGTCCGAGCACGATGCCCGCGCAGTTGACCACGCCGTCGAGCCCGCCGAAACGCTCGTCCGCCGCTTCGACGGCCGCCCGGACGCTCCCCTCGTCCGTCACGTCCGTCTCGACGAAGAGGGCCCGCTCGCCGAGCAGATCGGCCCGCGCCGCGCCCGTCTCCGGGTTGCGTTCGGCGATGATCACGTTGCCGCCCTCGGCCACGAGCCGTTCCGCCGTCGCCGCCCCGAGGCCCGAACCGGCTCCGGTCACGAGAAAAGTGTGTCCTTGAATCTGCATGATGACTTATCCTCAGGTGTGGATAACAGGGGGAAAAGCGCTTCCGAATCGGAACGAAGATACGATCCGTCCCGGTGAAGGGGCGGCGAAAAAGCGGATCGTTTCGTTCGAGGTTGCGCGACGACGGTTGCCCGGGAAGGGGCGCGAGGAGGAGGGTTTGGATGTCATGGATGTGGGGGCGTTTGGCGGTGAATTGCGGACGGAGAGCCGTTGCCGAAGACGCGGTGGGTATGGATGAAGAGCCTGGTGCGGCCTGAACCGTGACCGCACGGACGGCGCGCGTCGCGAGCCTGCCCCTTCAGCCGATCTTCAGCACTTTTGCCCCCCGAATTTTCTGCGTCTTGAGTTCGTACAGGGCACGGTTGGCTTCTTCGAGCGGGTAGATCTGCACCTCGGGCTTGATGGGGACCTCGGCGGCGAGGGCAAGGAATTCACGCACGTCGCGCCGGGTCACGTTCGCCACGCTCTTGATCTCGCGCTCCATCCACAGATGCGTCGAATAGTCGAGGCGGAGGAGTTCGCGCTTGTCCACGTCCTCTTTCCGGATCGCGTTGATGACGAGCCGCCCGCCGGGCCGGAGGTTCTTCATGGCCTCCACGACGGGTTTCCACACGGGGGTGGTGTCAATGATGGCGTGGAGCTTTTCGGGGGCTTCGTCGGCGGTGTCGCCGGCCCACACGGCGCCGAGTTCCCGGGCGAAGGCGCGTTCGGCGGGGTTGCGGGCGAAGACGAAGACGCGGGCGTTCGGGAAGCGGTGGCGCGCCATCATGAGCACGAGGTGACCCGAAGCGCCGAAGCCGGTCAGACCGAGGTTTTGCCCGTCTTCGAGACCGGTGAGGCGGAAGGCGCGATAGCCGACGGCCCCGGCGCACAGGTGCGGCGCGGCCTCGGCGTCGGTGAAGACGTCGGGGATGGGATGGGCGAAGGCGGCGGGGACGGTCATGTACTCGGCATACCCTCCGTTGGCGTCGCGGCCGGTGGCGCGGAAAGCGGGGCAGAGGTTCTCCCGCCCGGTGCGGCAGTATTCGCAATGCCCGCACGCCGAGAAGATCCACGCCACGCCCACGCGGTCGCCCTCGTGAAGCTCCGCGACGTCCTCGCCGCGCTTTGCCACGGCGCCCACCACCTGATGCCCGAGCACGACGGGCAGCTTCGGCGGAGGGGTGCGCCCCTCGATCTCGTCGAGCTCCGTATGGCACACCCCGCAGACGGAAACCTTCAGGAGCACTTCGTCGGGAGCAGGATCGGGGGTCGGGAGCACGGCGGGTTCCAGGGGCTCCGGGTTCCGGAGCACATCGGTCAGTTCCCGCAGGATCATTGCCTTCATAATCGTTGCCTCCACCTTGGGGTCAGGAAGTCTCCGGAGTAACGCACAAAGAGGGGCGCGAGATGGGTGGGCAATGGAAAAAAATGATAAAAATTTACGCTGGAGATCTTTTATCCACCTCCTCCCACACCGCCGGAGTCCCGTCTCCAGAGGAGGAGCACGAGCCACAGCATGAAGAGCCGTACGGCCGGCAACCATGCTTCGGGAAGGTCGGCGAGGGCGCTTCGGGAAAGGAGGCGCACGGGATGGATCCTGCCGACCTCCTCGCCGTGTTCGGTCAGTACGAACGGCCGGCGAAAGAGGGACGCGGCCCGGAGCACGGTTGTGCTCCCGTCGTGCTCCACCTCGAAGCGGCGGGCAAAGAGGCCGGGTTTCTCGGCGGTGGCGAGAACCTCGCCGTCCTCGTTCTCGAGCACGTAGCGTCCGAAAAAGACCCCTTCGCGGTACACCGAATACGCGGCTTCTTCGAGGATGAGCCTGCCCGCCTCGCGCATCCGGCTCGTTTCGATCACCGCCACGGGGCGGCCGTCCTCGAAAACACGATAGCGCGTCGAGAGCAGGGATAAGGGTTTCGCCAGGAGCATGGCAGGGGGATTGAGAGGGGCGGGAGCTTGTGCGTACCTTGGGACCCCGGAAAGGATACGTATTCTCCAGAAAAAAGAGGCGTCGTCATGAAAACAGGAAGGTGGGTCGTGCTCGGGGTGGGGGTCATCGTGTTAGGCTATCTGGCGTTCTGGCCCGTGCCCGTCGATCCGGAGGCGTGGGACCCGCCGGAGGCTCCGCCGCTCGAAGGGGTCTATGCGCCGAACGCCTATCTCGCCGGCATCGAGCGCATCGACCTGCCATCGGGATACGGGCCGGAGGACGTGGCCGTGGACAGCCTCGGCCGCATCTATGCGGGGCTGGCGGACGGGCGCCTTGTCCGCATGCCCCGGGACGCCTCCACCGTCGAGACCTTTGCCGAGACCGGCGGGCGTCCCCTCGGCCTCGACTTCGACGCCGGGGGCAACCTGCTCGTCGCCGACGCGAAGCGGGGGCTGATCGCCTATGCCCCCGACGGCGCCCGCATCATCCTTTCGACCGAAGCCGGCGGCGTCCCCTTCGGCTTCACCGACGACGTGGACGTCGCTCCCGACGGCAAAGTGTATTTCAGCGACGCTTCGTACAAATTCTCCATGGAGGACTACGTGCTCGACCTCGTCGAGAACCGTCCGAACGGGCGGCTCCTCGAATACGACCCGGCCACCGGAGCGACCCGCATCCTGCTCGACGATCTGTATTTCGCCAACGGCATCGCCGTCAGCCCGGACGGCGCGTTCGTGCTGGTGAACGAGACGGCGCGGTACCGCGTGCGCCGGTACTGGCTCGCCGGGCCGAAGGCGGGCACGTCCGACTTCTTCGCCGAAAACCTCCCGGGCTTTCCGGACGGCATCTCTTCCGACGGAGCCGGGACGTTCTGGGTGGCGCTCGTCTCCCCGCGCAACCCCGTCGTCGACGCGCTCGGGCCGTGGCCCTCGCTTCGGAAGGTGCTCGTGCGCTTGCCGGAGTTTTTGCAGCCCGCGCCGAAGCGGTTCGCCTTCGTGCTCGGTCTCGACGCGGAAGGGCGGGTGGTGCACAACCTTCAGGATCCCGCCGCCGAACGCCTGGCCACCATCAGCAGTGTGGAACGCTATGGCGAGATGCTCTATTTCGGCAGCCTCGAAGAGCCGGCCCTCGGCCGCATCGAAGCCCCGAAGTGAGGCGCGGCGGCGGAATCGGGCGGGCGGGGCACAGGGAATCCGGCCCGGGATAGCGGCTGCCGGTAATCCGGAGAAGAGCGGGCGGAATCAGGCGGGCGCGCGGGTCGTACAAGGGCGCGAGAAAACCGCCGCACACCGCATCCGTCGCATGAGCTACGCCGTCAAGGAGATTTATTATACGCTTCAGGGGGAGGGGGCGCAGGCGGGGCGTCCGGCCGTCTTCCTCCGCTTCGCCGGGTGCAACCTGTGGACGGGCCGTGAGGCCGACCGGGCCGGGGCCGTCTGCCGCTTCTGCGACACCGACTTCGTGGGAACCGACGGGCCGGGCGGCGGCAAGTTTCACGGGGCGGAGGCGCTGGCGCGGGCCGTCGCCGGGGCCTGGCCCGCACCGCGCACCGCGCGCGAACGTCCGCTCGTGGTGTGCACCGGCGGGGAGCCGCTCCTTCAACTCGACGCGCCGCTCGTCGCGGCGCTTCACGCCGAGGGCTTCGAGGTGGCGGTGGAGACGAACGGCACGCGGCGCGCGCCTCCCGGCCTCGACTGGCTGTGCGTCAGCCCGAAGGCGGGGGCGGACCTCGTCCTCACGAGCGGCGACGAACTGAAGCTCGTCTTCCCGCAGCCCGGCGCCCCGCCCGAACGCTTCGCCCACCTTGCCTTCGCGCACTTCTCGCTTCAGCCCATGGACGGCCCGGACCTCGAAGCCAACACCCGCCGCGCCCTCGCGTACTGCCTCGCGCATCCGCAGTGGCGGCTCAGCCTTCAGACGCACAAAATCCTTCGGATCCCATGAAAGGAGCGTTTCGCCGGTGCGCCCGGCTGTATGTTTGACGCCCCGGTCGTAATTTGCCGCCCCTCCCCGTCGGTCCTCCTCACGTCCGGAAACGTCTATGTCCTGGTTCACCCAAGCAGACTTCGACCGCTGGCTCGCCGGTGAGCACTTCGACTGCTATCACAAGCTCGGCGCGCATCCGGTGGCGGGCGGCGTGTGGTTCGCCGTGTGGGCGCCGCACGCGGACTACGTGGCCGTCATCGGCGACTTCAACGGGTGGGACCCGGGGGCGCATCCGCTCCGGAAAGTCGGCGGCTGGGCGGGGCTGTGGGAAGGCTTCGTATCCGATGCGAAGCCGGGTCAGCACTACAAATACCGCATCCAACGCGGCTACTTCCACGCCGACAAGACCGACCCCTATGCCTTCCGCATGGAAGCGCCCGTCGCCGACGGCAATCCGGTGGCGGGGCTCTCGTCCATCGTCACCGAACTGGACCATGCCTGGGGCGATGAGGCGTGGATGAACACCCGGAAAGGGCCGGGCTCGCTCGACGGGCCGGTGTCCGCCTATGAGGTGCATCTGGGATCGTGGCGGCGAAAGGCCGACGGCTACTCGCTCGGGTACCGGGAGATCGCCGAGCCGCTGGCCGACCACGTCGAAAAGCTCGGCTTCACCCACGTCGAGCTCATGCCCGTGATGGAGCACCCGTACTATGCCTCGTGGGGCTATCAGGTGGTCGGATACTTTGCGCCGACGCACCGGTACGGCGCGCCGCAGGATCTGATGTGCCTCATCGACTATCTCCACCGGCGCGGCATCGGGGTGATCCTCGACTGGGTCCCGGCCCACTTCGCCACCGACCCGCAGGGCCTCGTCTTCTTCGACGGCTCGACCCTCTACGAGTACGACGACCCGCTCATGCGCTATCACCCCGACTGGGGCACCTACGTGTTCGACTACAACAAGCCGGGCGTCCGCAACTTCCTCATCTCGAATGCACTCTTCTGGCTCGACCGGTACCACGCCGACGGGCTACGCTTCGACGCCGTCGCCTCGATGCTCTATCGCGACTACTCGCGCGACGAGTGGCATCCGAACCGCTTCGGTGGGCGGGAGAACCTGGAGGCCATCAGCCTGCTCAAAACCCTCAACGAACGCACCTACGAGCGCTTTCCCGAGGTGATGATGATCGCCGAGGAATCGACGGCGTGGCCGAAGGTGACCCACCCGACGTACGAGGGCGGCCTCGGCTTTCTGTACAAGTGGAACATGGGGTGGATGCACGACGTGCTCGACTACGTGCGGCAGGATCCGCTCTTCCGGAAGGGGATGCACGACGCCTTCACCTTCTCGATGGTCTATGCCTATTCGGAGCATTACGTGCTCCCGCTCTCGCATGACGAGGTGGTGCACGGCAAGGGGTCGCTCTGGGGCAAGATGCCGGGCGATCCCTGGCAGAAGGCGGCCAACCTGCGGCTGCTCTATGCGCATCAGGTGGGCCATCCGGGCAAGAAGCTCCTCTTCATGGGCGGAGAGTTCGGGCAGGAGCGCGAGTGGAACCACGACGGCGCCCTCGACTGGCCCCTCCTCGACGATCCGCTCCACGGCGGCGTCTTCCGGTGGGTGACGGACCTCTTCCGCCTTTACCGCGACCATCCCGCGCTGTGGAACGACGCCCCCGGCGGCTTCGAGTGGATCGTTCTCGACGACGTGGAGCAGAGCGTCTTCGCGTATCTCCGACGGAGCGAGGACCGCACGCTCGTCTTCGTGTTCAACTTCACGCCGGTGCTGCGGGAGCACTATCGCATCGGCATGCCGGAGGCGGGGCGGTGGCGCCGGGCGCTCGACAGCGACGCCGAACGGTACGGCGGCAGCGGCGCGGGCGGGGCGGCGCGCGTGGAGACGGAGGCCGAGCCGAAGCACGGGCACGCGCAGTCCGTCTCGCTGACGCTGCCGCCCCTCGGAGCGCTCGTGTTCGAATACGAAGGGCCGGTCGAAGGGAAAACGCGGTCGCGGAAGAAGACGAAGAAGAAAGGGGCGAGCGCAAAGGCGACGCCTTCGGGGGGGAAGAGAAAGGCGCGAGCGGCGAAAGACGGCGGGTGAGCCGGGGCGGGGCTATTCCACGACTACCCGGTACGAGACGCTCCGGTTTTGCGCCCGTTGTTCGGCCGTCGTCGCATCGGGGAAGCGGGGCCGGCCCGTGCCGACGGCTTCGAGGGCTTCGGCGGGCAGGCCGCGCGCGAGGAGCGCCGAGCGGACGGCTTCGGCGCGTTGGCGGCTCAAACGCAGGTTGACGGCGGGCAGGCCGTCGGCGCTGGCGTGGCCGAGGATCTGGAGCCGCACGTTTTTGCCGAGCTTCCGTGCGTCGTCGAGGAGGGTGCGGACCGTGGCGGCGAGCGCGTCGAGGGCGGCTCCCTGGCCGGGCGCGAGGCGGGCCGTGCCGGTGAGGAAGCGCAGGCTCTGTCGTTCGAGCGCGTCGATGCGGCTCCGGAAGGCCGTCTCGTCGGGGGCGAGGGCGTGGTCGTCATAGCCGGAGATGCCGGGGACGAGCATGGCGCGGGCGCGGGCCGCTTCGATCCAGGCGGCGGGCGCCGTTCCGGCGGCGTGGAGCACGCCGTCTTCCACGCGGAACGTGACCGTGGGCGGCGCGTCGAGCAGGCGGGCGGCGCGGCGGGCGAGGATCGCCGGCGCGAGGGCCTGATACGGCTCCCACGCCTCGGCGACTTCGGCGTCGCGGAGGGGCGTCCCGGCGCGGAGCGCGGCGGGGTCGGCGGCGAGGGGGTCGCGGAGGCCGCGCACGTACCACGCGCCGCCGCGGCGCCCGGCGTCCGTCACCACGATGCCCGGCTCGGCGTCGAGGCGCGCCACGTAGTCGTCCCACCACCGCCGCTCGCGGATCGTGAGGAAGAGCCACACGCCGAGTGCGACGACGACCACGCCGAAGGCGATCCACGGCAGGGCGGACCTTCGGCGCGTCGGCGCGTCGCGCGTCTTCGAGACGAGGGCGCTTTCGAGGAGCGGTCGCGCGGGCTCGAACGGGGCCGGGTCGCCGTCGAAGGCTTCGAGCTCGTCCCGGAAGCGGAGGTGGATCGTCTCGATGAGGTCCTTGAGCGTGTCGCGGAGCGCGGGCGCGGGCACGCCCCGGATGACGGCGGCCACGAGCGCCTTCGGTCCCTCCTCGATCCACACCGTCAGCTCGCCCATCTCGATGGCGTCGAGCGCCTCTTCGCCCTCCGCGCCGAACGAATCCTGCACGAAATCCTGAATGGCCGTCAGCATGCCCGAGACGAGCGAGCCGTCCTGCGTCTCGGCGGCTTCGGCGGAGAGGTGGAGCAGGGGCAGGCCCGTCCGGCGGTCGATGAGGAAGAGCTGCTCGACGCGGTAGAGAAGCGTGTGGCTGAGCACCACCTCCGAGAAGCTCCGCCCGGTGCGGAACGCTTCGAGCCGCCACCGGAGGCTCTTCGGCGAGAGGCTGTGTTCGAGCGTCCGGTTGACCGATTCGAGGAACGTGCGGAGCGCCTCGGCGATGCTCTTCCGGATGGCCGGGCCGATGACGGGGAAGATGGCCTCGACGAGCGGCTTCGGGTTGCGCGCGACGGAGAGCCTGAGCGTCTCCTCGATGGTGGGGGCGAGCGCTTCGGCGAGGCGGCGGTCCCG
>JALSSK010000358.1 GCA_026984335.1 Rhodothermales bacterium | reverse complement strand
GTCGGGGCGTCATCCGTTCCCGTTGAGCGCGACGGCGTACCGCTTCATCTGTTTGATCATCGCGTCGAGGCCGTTTTTGCGCGTCGGCGACAGGTGTTCCTTCATCCCGATACGGTCGAGGAAGGACAGGTCGGCGCGGGCGACGGCCTCGGGCGGCTGGCCGTTGAAGACGCGCACGAGCAACGCGATCAGCCCCTTCGTGATCATGGCGTCGCTGTCGGCTTTGAAGACGATGCGCCCGTTTTCGCGCTCGGCCCGGAGCCAGACCTGCGAGAGGCAGCCGCGAATCCTGTAGTCGTCCGTCTTGTATGCATCCTCGATCACCGGCAGTGCGCGCCCGAGGTCGATGAGGTGTTCGTATTTGCCCATCCAGTCGTCGAAAAGCTCGAACTCCTCGACGATCTCCTCGGCCCGCGCTTCGATGGTGTCGTGGTTGGTCATAAGGCTCCGGTGGCGGCCGCGAGGGGCGCCTTTCATGCGAACATGGATTGGACTTTGCGCAGCCCTTCGACGAGGCGGTCCACTTCGGCTTTCGTGTTGTAGAAGGCGAACGAGGCGCGGACCGTGCCGGGGATGCCGAAGCGTTGCATGAGCGGCTGCGTGCAGTGGTGCCCGGTGCGCACGGCGATGCCGAGGCGGTCGAGGATGGCGCCGGTGTCGTACGGATGCACGTCGCCGAGAAGGAACGAGCACACGCTTGCCTTCTCCGCCGCCGTCCCGACGAGACGCAGCCCCTCTATCTCGGCGAGGCGCACGGTGGCATGGTCGAGCAGGCCCTTTTCATGGCGGGCGAGGGCCTCGAAGTCGAGGGCGTCGAGGTAGTCGATGGCCGCGCCGAGGGCAATGGCTCCGGCGATGTTCGGGGTGCCGGCTTCGAACTTGTGCGGCGGCTCGTTGAACGTCGTGCCGTCGAAGGAGACGGTCTCGATCATATCCCCGCCGCCCTGATACGGCGGCATGCGCTCGAGCCACGTCTCGCGGGCGTAGAGGATGCCGATGCCGGTAGGGCCGAACATCTTGTGGCCGGAGAAGCAGTAGAAGTCGCAGTCGAGGGCCTGCACGTCGACGCGCAGGTGGGGCGCGGCCTGCGCGCCGTCGATGAGGACGGGGATGCCCAGCCCGTGCGCGTCGCGGATCATCCGCCGCACGGGGTTGATCGTGCCGAGGGTGTTCGAGATGTGGACCACGGCGACGAGCTTCGTGCGCTCGTTGAGCAGCCGGAGGTATTCGTCATAATCGAGCTCGCCGGCGTCGTTGACCGGGATGACGCGGAGCCGCGCGCCCGTGCGCTCGCACAGCAGTTGCCACGGCACGATGTTCGAATGGTGCTCCATGGCCGAGAGGACGATCTCGTCGCCGCGCGAGACGGCCAGCCGCCCGTAGCTCTCGGCCACGAGGTTGACGGCCTCGGTCGTGCCGCGCGTAAAGACGATCTCGTGCGTGTGCGCCGCGTGGATGAACCGGGCGACCTTCGCGCGCGCGCCTTCGTAGGCTTCGGTGGCGCGCTGGCTGAGGAAGTGCACGCCCCGGTGGACGTTGCTGTTCTCGCGCTCGTAAAAAGCGCGCAGCCGGTCGATCACCCCCCTCGGCTTGTGCGTCGTGGCGGCGTTGTCGAGGTAGGCGAGCGGCGCTCCGTAGACCTCCTGATGGAGGGCCGGGAAGTCCGCCCGCAGGCGCGCCACGTCGAAGGCGGCGGTGGTTTCAGACGTCGGAAGCATATCGGCGGTCGGCATGGCGACCTCGGCGTTTGGTCATGGGGGCGAAGCCGCGCTCAGGGCAGGCGGCGCTCGATCAGACGGTCGAGATGCGCGCGGAGCGGCTCGACGGCGATCTCGTCGATCACGTCGCGGGCGAAGGCAAGCAACAGCATCCGGCGCGCCTGCCCATCCGTGAGCCCGCGCGTGCGGAGGTAAAACATCGCCTCGGCGTCGAGCCGACCGGTGGTCGCGCCGTGGCTGCACTTCACGTCGTCGGCATAGATCTCGAGCTCCGGTTTGGCATACATCCGCGCCGCCTCCGAGAGCAGGACGGTCTTGTTCTCCTGATACGCATTCGTCTGTTGCGCGTCCGGTCGGACGAAGACCTTCCCGTTGAAGACGCCGGTGGCGCGGTCGGCGAGGATGCCTTTGAAAAGCTCATTGCTGTAGCAGTGCGGCTTCGCGTGGTCGACGAGCGTGTGGTTGTCCACGTGCATCGTGCCTCGGCCCAGGAAGAGGCCGCGCAGATGCGTTTCGCAGTTCTCCGCGTCGGGGAGGTAGTTCTGCGTGTTCCGCACGAGGTCGCCGCTGAGCGTGATGGTGCTCGTGGCGAGGTAGCTGTCCGCCTCCTGATAGGCATAGCGCGAGGCCACCTGCGCGGCGGCGTCGCCCTCGTCCTGAAGCGTGAACAGGTCCACGTGCGCGTTCGGCCCGACGAAGATCTCCGTCACGCCGTTCGTGAACGTCTTCGTCCCGGTCCGCGCGTGGCGGCTCTCGATGAGACGCACCTGCGCGCCCCGCTCGACGACGACGAGCAGGCGCGGCTGGAGAAAAAGGTCGGCGTCCGTGTCGAGCAGGCTCAGCGCGTGGATCGGTCGCTCGACGACGGTGTTCGCGGGCACGTAGACGAACAGGCCGTCGCGCGTGAAGGCGGTGTTCAGCGCGGTGAAGACCTCGCCCCGGTAGTCGGCATAATGGGCGAAGTGGCGCTCGAACAGCTCGGGGTGCGCCCCGGCGGCCTCGGCCAGGCCCGTCACCACCACGCCTTCGGGCAGGCCGTCGAGCGAGGAGAGGCCGGGCTCGAAACGCCCGTTGACGAGCGCCGCGCGCGCGGCGTCGAGGCCGGGGATCGCGTAAGGCGCGAGGTCGTCGCGCGTGAGCGCGGGCGCCGGCGCTCCGAGCGCGTAGGGGTGGGCGAGCTTCCGGCCGATGTTCGTGTATTTCCAGGCTTCCGCCTTCCGCTCCGGAAAACCGAGCCGGGCGAAATGCGTCAGGGCTTCGCGCCGGAGCGCCTGCATGCGCGGCCCGTTCCCGTTGAGCGCGTGCCCCGCGTGCACCTCGAAAGCCGCCAGAAACCGGTCTTCCGGGCGCTCGATGCGTTCTGTCGTCGTTTGCATGGGAATCTATGGATTAAGGGCAAAGTCCAGGCGCGCAGCCGTGGCGGCCGTGCGCTCGGACTCACGCCAGAGTTTCGGCGTCGGCTTGCTCCTTGACCCAGTCGTAGCCCAGGTCTTCGAGCTTGAGCGCCAGGTCCTTGCCGCCGGATTTGACGATGCGCCCGTCCACGAGGACGTGCACGATATCCGGGACGATGTAGTCGAGCAGGCGCTGATAGTGGGTGATGACGAGGAAGGCGCGTTCGGGCGAGCGCATCTGGTTCACCCCGTCGGCGACGATGCGGAGCGCGTCGATGTCGAGGCCGGAGTCGGTCTCGTCGAGGATGGCGAGCTTCGGTTCGAGCATGGCCATCTGAAAGATCTCGTTCCGCTTCTTTTCGCCGCCGGAGAAGCCTTCGTTGACGGCGCGGCGTTTCAGGCTCGGATCGAGGTGGACGAGCGCGGCCTTCTCTTTCATGAGCTTGAGAAATTCGACGGCGCTCAGCGGCGCTTCGCCCCGGTGCTCGCGCACGGCGTTGACGGCCTGCTTGAGGAAGTTCGACATGCTCACCCCCGGCAGTTCGACGGGATACTGGAACGCGAGGAAGACGCCTTCACGGGCGCGTTCGTCGGGTTCCATGTCGAGCAGGTTTTTGCCGTCGTACCACACCTCGCCGCCGGTCACTTCGTATTCCTCGCGCCCGGCCAGCACCGAGGCCAGCGTGCTTTTGCCCGAGCCGTTGGGCCCCATAATGGCATGCACCTCGCCCGGCTTCACCGTCAGGTTGACGCCCTTGAGGATCTCCTGGTCCTCGATCCTTGCTCTGAGGTCTTTTATTTCAAGCATTGCTTTTTTTTTCGGTTGAACGTTCAAAAAGGAGGGCGGCGGCTCATCCGACCGAGCCTTCGAGCTCGATGTCGAGCAGCTTGCGGGCCTCGACGGCGAACTCCATCGGCAGCTTCGTGAGGATCTCCCGGCAGAAGCCGTTGACGATGAGCTTGATGGCGTCCTGTTCGCTGATGCCGCGCTGCTTGCAGTAGAAGATCTGGTCCTCGCCCACCTTCGAGGTCGTCGCTTCGTGCTCGACCTGGGCCGTCGGGTTGCTGATTTCGAGGTACGGGAAGGTGTGCGCGCCGCACGTCGAGCCGAGGAGCATCGAGTCGCATTGCGAGAAATTGCGAGCGTTCGCCGCGTTCTTGCCGATCTTGACGAGACCGCGATAGCTGTTGTTCGAGTGTCCGGCCGAGATCCCCTTCGAGATGATCGTGCTCCGCGTGTTCTTGCCCAGGTGGATCATCTTCGTGCCGGTGTCCGCCTGCTGGCGCCCTTTGGTGAAAGCGACCGAGTAGAACTCCCCGACGGAATGGTCGCCCTTGAGGATGACGCTCGGATACTTCCACGTGATGGCCGAGCCGGTCTCGAGCTGCGTCCACGAGATTTTGGCGTGATCGCCCGCGCAGATGCCGCGCTTGGTGACGAAGTTGTAGATGCCGCCCCGGCCCTCCTGGTCGCCGGGATACCAGTTCTGGATGGTCGAGTACTTGACCTCGGCGTCTTTGTGCGCGATGATCTCGACGACGGCGGCGTGGAGCTGGTTCTCGTCGCGCATCGGGGCGGTGCAGCCTTCGAGGTAGCTCACGTAGGAACCCTCCTCGGCGATGATGAGCGTGCGCTCGAACTGCCCCGTGCCCGCCTCATTGATGCGGAAATACGTCGAGAGCTCCATCGGGCAGCGGACGCCCTTCGGGATGTAGCAGAACGAGCCGTCGGAGAAGACCGCCGAGTTGAGCGCGGCGTAAAAGTTGTCCGTGTACGGCACCACCGAGCCGATGTGCTTGCGCACGAGGTCCGGATGCTCGCGCACGGCCTCGCCGAAGGAACAGAAGATGATGCCGAGCTTTTCGAGCTCCGCCTTGAACGTGGTGGCGACCGAGACGCTGTCCATCACCACGTCCACGGCGACGCCGGCCAGCACCTTCTGCTCTTCGAGCGGGATGCCGAGCCGGCTGAACGTGTCGAGCAACTGCGGATCGACCTCGTCGAGGCTGCTGTATTTCGGCGTCGTTCGGGGCGCGGAATAGTAGCTGATGTCCTGGAAGTCGATCTCCGGATACTCGAGGTGCGCCCAGCGCGGATAGGCCTCTTTTTCCAGAAGAGACTGCCAGTGGCGGAACGCCTTCAAACGCCATTCGAGCATCCACTCCGGCTCTTCCTTCTTCGCAGAAATGAAACGGATGGTGTCCTCGCTCAACCCCTTCGGCGCGGTCTCGGCCTCGATGGACGTCACGAAGCCGTATTTGTAGTCGCTGTCGGCAACTTCCTGCAGGAAATCGGTTTCCGTAGAGCTCATGGTGTGGGAATCGGATGAAGTCGTGAAAAGGGCGGTGGAGAATCCCGGCGCTGTTTATTTAGACTGATTCTAATATAACGATCGCGATGCCATTCCTGAAAGTCGAAAAAGGGAAAAGGGGGCGGAGGCGGCGGTGTTTCGTAAACCGGCGTTTACGGAAATCGGAGATGGTAACGCACGGCTACATCACGCGCGCGCGCGCTTTCCGTTCCCGCCTTAACCGGACTTTAACGCGGAAACCCGGACCCGCCTCGAAGGGTATGCTCCCTCCCGATGAAGCTTGTCTCACACCGACCGACGGAAACACTTATGGACCTGACGATAACCGGGCGCGCGCTGGGCAAAATCCGCGAGGTGGCGCGGCAGGAAGGGGTTGATTTGCAAGACACGGTGCTCCGCGTGGTCGTCGTCCCCGGCGGGTGCTCCGGCTTGACGTATGACCTGGGATGGGACACCACCGTTCAGGATACCGATCACGTCGCCGAACTGGAAGGCGTCCGCGTGGCGGTGGACGCGAAGAGCGCGCTCTATCTCGAAGGCTCCGAGCTCGATTTTACCGACGGGCTGGACGGACGAGGCTTCCACTTCATGAACCCGCAGGCGACGCGGACGTGCGCCTGCGGCGAATCGTTCAGCCTGTGAACGTCCGTTGACGTGAGGAAAAACGCGACCCGACGCCGATTCGGCCTCGGGTTTTTCCTTGGGCGCGCTTTGCCGATCCGGACGCGCCGGGTCAACCTGTCACGAAGCGCGCCCTTTTTGCGACAGAATAGAGGCAGGATCGGCGTGAATGGACGATGCGTCCGGTGCAGATTTTGACGCTCCGGTGTGAACGGTACCGGATCGTCTCTCTCATGCACTCAGGGCTTGACCGATGAAGCATCACACGTTGAACATAAATGGATGGCTCGGCGCGCTGGCGAGTCTGCTCCTTCTGATGTTGCCGGGTTGCGGCGGCGACGGCAATCCGGCGGGGCCGGACGCGAGCGAAGAATCGCCCTTTTTCCTGGTGGCCGGATACAGCAATACGCGCGGCGTGGCCGACGCCGTCAATCGGCTGATGGAGCCGGACTGGTTCCCGCCTTCCGACGTCGCCCGCGACGGTTTCAAGCTGATGGTGGAGGAGCCGCAGGGAGGGAGCATGACCGCGTACGTGGACGGCGCGCTGGCCGCGCAACGGCAATACGAAGAGAGCCGGAACAGGCGCGTCGACGCCGTGTGGTGGCAGGTCGGGATTCGGGGGCAGGAAGCCTCCACGCCTTCGGAACGGCAACGGGAGCTGGCCCACGACATCCTGGCCGAACTGCAGCGGCAGTGGCCCGGAAAGACCGTCTACCTCTCGCCCATGACCCCGTACGACGGGCACGTCTGCGACATCTCCGGGCCCGGCGGCCCGGCCACCTCGGCCGTCCTCGTGGGCGAACTGGCGGCGGATTTCGACAACGTCGTCGCGCTGCCGCCCTTCTCCGCGCTCAAGCGCAGCCAGACCATCGACGGGTGTCATGAAACGAACACGTATTATCGCGTGCACGCGCAGGAATTCATTGACTTCATCAACGGGCAGTGAGCGGGGCGGAGCCGCCTGCCGCAGATGCGCACCCTCATGAGTGATCGAGCCTCGACGGTGGAAACGCCGCTTCACGAAATTCCCTTTCAGATCGAGAACCGCCGCGGCGACGCCGTGTACGGCGACGTGCGCTTTCATCCTTCCGAAACGCCGCGTCCGGTGGTGGTGGTGTGCCACGGGTTCAAGGGCTTCAAGGACTGGGGGATGTTTCCCGAGTGGGGGCGCGCGCTCGCCCGCGCCGGGTTCGTGTCCGTGACGTTCAACTTCTCCTACAACGGCGTCACGCCCGAGCATCCGACCACCTTCACCCGGCTCGACCGCTTTGCCGAGAACACCCTCACGCGCGAACTCGACGACCTCGACGCGGTGCTCGCTGCCCTGGCGGAGGGCCGCTTGCCGGAAGCCCCCGTCGATCCCGCGCGCATCGGGCTGATGGGGCACTCGCGCGGCGGCGGCATCGCCCTTCTTCAGGCCGCCGATGACGCCCGCGTCCGTGCCCTGGCGACGTGGAACGCGGTGTCGTGCTTCGTCGAACGCTTCACGCCCGAGCAGATCGCGCTGTGGGAGCGGCAGGGCTACGTCGAGGTGGTCAATGCGCGCACGGGGCAGGTGATGCGCCTCAACCGCACGCTCTACGACGACGCCCTCGCCCATCGCGAACGCCTCGACGTCCGCGCCGCCGCCGCGCGCATGGCCGCGCCGTGGCTCCTCGTGCACGCCCGCGACGACCGGGTGGCGCCCTTCGCCGAAGCCGAGACGCTTCACGCCGCCGCCCCGCACGCCCGCTTCGTCAAAGCCTCCGGCGGGCACACCTTCGGCGGTCGCCATCCTTTCTCAGGTCCGCTCCCCCCACCCCTTCATGAGGTTTTTGAAACCACACGCGCGTTCTTCCGAAAGAACCTTTGAGCTCGCCTTTCCGGGGTAATAAACGACGCCCGGGAGTTCCTCTCGAAGGGATTGGCGGACGTGGTACCCTTTTTGACTATAGCGTCGGTATCCAGTGCCTGTGTGCCGCAAGACGGAATAAGTATTTATAATTCGGAAATTTCTGTCCCGGGAGGTGCCCTCATGGAAAATTATTCCATTTTGATTGTCGATGACGAGGATTCCATTCAGGATGTCCTTGGGTATTATCTTGGAGAGACGTACGAAGTGCGCACGGCCTCGGACGGAGAAGAAGCCCTCGAGCGCATTGCCGAGCACGCGCCCGACCTGATCATTTCGGACATCATGATGCCCCGCATGAGCGGCGTGGCGCTTCACGATGCCTTGCAGACCCGCGAGCACACGCGCGCCATCCCGTTCATCTTTCTCACGGCGTTGCCCGACGACCAGGGGCCCTCGCTGCGCCTGCGTCCCGGCGTCGACGATTACATCACCAAACCGTTCGACTTCGAGCAGTTGCGGGTGCGGGTGGACCGGCTGCTGGAGCGCGCCCGTTTTAGCCAGGAACGGCTCGACCTCTGCATCGGGGAAGAGTTTTCTCGGCGTTTGAAGCCGGAGCACTGGCCGGAGGCGCCCGGCTTTCGCATCTTCGCCCAGGACATCCCGAACGGGGACCGGGGCGGCAACCTGCTCGACTGGATGAAGGATGCCTCGGGCGCGTATTATTTCATCATCGGGAACGTGTGGGGCAAAGGGCTCCGCGCGCAGTTTTATGCCTTCAGCTTTCTCGCATACGTGCGCAGCGTCATGCACGCCATGCGGGATGCCGCCCATTCGCCCGCCGAGTTGATCCGGCGCGTGAACGAGGTGCTGATCGAAGATCCTCCGATGGAGGAGACGCTCGCTTCGGTGACCCTCATCCGGTGGGACCCGGCCCAAAACCGGGTGATCTATGCCGGCTGCGGGCACTACCGCCCGATGCTCGTGACGGAACTCGGCGTCCACGCCCTCGGCCACGATCGGAGCTTCCTCGGGGTGGACCCGCACGCCGCCTTCACCGACACGTGGGTGGGCCTTCAGCCGCGGAGCGCGCTGGCCGTCTATCCGCTGGGCATCGCCGCGCGCGAGGTGGAGGCCGATCTGACGAACGCGCTCGCCGATCTCCCGCCGTCGGCGGCCATGATCGACCGGCTGACCTCGCACCGTGAAACGGTCGGCGCCGAGGACCTTCTGCCCACCTTCTGGCTGGAACGTTTGCCGGAGGCGTGAGCCGTCCGCGAGCCCCGGATCACCCCTCCTCTTTCGGAATGGGCATCAGGATCACCGGCCGTGTGGCGTGCTCGGCGATGTGGCGCGTCACGCTGCCCAGCAGCAGACGTTCGAGTCGGCTGTGATGACGCTTCCCGAGCACGATGAAGTCGGCCCCCCGCGCGTCGGCTTCCTGCAGAATGGTCTCGGCCGGGTCGCCCTTGAGCAGCTCGGGACGGACGGGGCGCGTGAAGCGCTTGACCAGGAAATCCTGAAACCCGTGCTCTTCGGCTTTCTCGATGTTCTCCTGCACCTGGGGATCGAAGACGACGTACGAGAAGTCCCCGAAGCCCGACATCGGGTCGAGGGGGACGGGCGAGGTGGGCGTGGGCGTATAGACGTGGAGCACGAGCAGTTCGGCGTCGAGCTTCTGCGCGAGCGCTTCGACGGCCCCGGTCACGGATTTCGGTTCGGTGAGGTCTACGGCGAAGAGGAGCTTCATGGGCGGGGGCAGGCTGGGGAGAGAAGGCCGGGCGCTCTATGATACGTCTCCACGTCGCAAGGCTCAATGCCCGCCGGCCTTTTTCGGGCGATGCGCCCGCGCCTGCGACGCCGCTCGCATTGCATCTCAGGTCGTCGTTTCATAAATAGATCCGCCCGCATGCACGCGTTCCGGCAACCGCGAAACACACGCAGGATGGACGGCGGAAACCTGTTCGAAAACATCCCCTCGGAACTGCCCGAAGAGCGGTTCGAGACGCTGCTCGAAGCCGCCGGCTTTCGCGTGGAGCGGATCGTCTCGAAGGGGCAGGCGTCGCCGCCGGGGTTCTGGTACGATCAGCCGCGGCACGAGTGGGTGCTCGTGCTTCGCGGCGGCGCGCGGCTCGAAGTCGAGGGCGAAGCCGAGACGAAGACGCTCCGCCCCGGCGACTACCTCCTG
>JALSSK010000357.1 GCA_026984335.1 Rhodothermales bacterium | reverse complement strand
GCAGAACGGCGCCGACGCCGTGGCGCTCTTCGTCGGCACGGCCGAGGGTTTCCCCGAGGACACGCCGCTGACGACGGCGGGCCTCGTCGACGCGGTGGTCTACGGCACGAGCGACCCCGAGGATGAAGGCCTGCTCGTGCTGCTCAACGAAGGCGAAATGCAGCTCGACGAGAACGTCAACGGCACGAAGGACACCGAGTCGCTGCAGCGCATCCCCGACGGCGCGGGCGGACCGCGCGTGACCTCCGCGTTCCAGGTCGGCCCTCCGACGCCGGGAGCCGCCAACGCCGCCGGCGGTGAAGAGGGCGGCGGAGCAACCGGCGAAGGCGGCACGGCGACGCTCGCCAATGCCTCCGGCGGCGCGCTCGACGGCACGGACATCTTCCGGAGCGGACAGCCCGACCAGGCCGTAGCCGTCACCGTGACCGGGCCGGAGACGGGCACGCTCACCGACGTCACCGTCACCGTGCCCGAGGCATGGACCGGCCTCGACGCCGCGAACGTGACGCTCTCCGGCGACGGCTTCGCGGCGGCGACCGCCACCGTGGACGGGCAGACCGTCACCATCACCGGGGCGAGCGTGACGGCCGCCGAGACCGGCACGGCCACCCTCGGCGGGCTCACCACGCCCACGCCCACCGAGACGACCGACGACGGGCGGTACACGTTCACCGTCGCCACCGGCTCGGGCGGCACGGTCATGGACCTCGACGCCTCGCCCGAAGCGTTCGTCACCATCCCCCTGGCCTCCATCCGCGACGTGGACAGCGAAGGCGTGCCGCTCGACCTCGGCGAGACCGTCGCCGTCGAGGCCGTCGCCACCGTCCCCTCGGGCGCTTTCGACGGGGACAACCTTCTGGTCTACGTGCAGGATGCCACCGGCGGCACGGCGCTCTTCAACTTCTCGATCAACCCCGTCATCGTCGAGGGTGAGACGTACGTCGTCAAGGGCGAAGTCTCCCAGTTCAACGGGCTGACCGAGCTCGTCCCCGGCAGCGAGGCGGACGTGATCGACCTCGGCGCGGGCGCGCCCGTGGTCCCGATGGAGCTCTCCATCGCCGACATCCTCGCCGACGCCGAAGCCCTCGAAGGCTCGCTCGTGACGATCCTCTCGGCGGACCGCGTCGACGGCGACTGGCCGGGCGAAGGCTCCTCCGCCGACATCACCATCACCGACGACGGCGGCGCGCACACGCTCAACCTCCGCATCGACAGCGACACCGACATCGACGGGAGCACCGAGCCGGTCTTCCCGATCATGATCACCGGCGTCCTCGGGCAGTTCGACTCGTCCTCGCCCTTCTTCGACGGCTACCAGATTCAGCCGCGCTCGACGGCCGACGTCGGGCAGGGCGTGACCGAGACGCGGGTGCAGTTCGAGATGAGCGCCGAGACCGTGTCCGAGTCGGCGGGCGAGGTGACGGTCAACGTGACGATCCTCAACCCCGACCCGGTCAACGACACCACCGTGGACGTCGTGCTCACCGGCGGCACGGCCACCGACGGCACGGACATCGAGGCGTTCACGACGACGACGCTCACGTTTCCCGCCGGAAGCGACGCTCCGCAGTCCTTCACCGTCACCGTGATCGACGACGAAGAGGCGGAGGACGCCGAGACGACCGTCTTCGAGCTTCAGAATGCGGCGGGCGGCGACATGGCCGCCGTCGGCTCGCGCGGGACGTTCACCCTCACCATCCTCGACGACGACGTGCCGCCCCCGACGGTGCTCATCAACGAGATCGACGCCGACCAGACCGGCCTCGACGAGGCCGAGTTCATCGAACTCTACGACGGCGGCGTGGGCAACACCTCGCTCGACGGCCTCTCGATCGTGCTCTTCAACGGGAGCGACGACGCCTCCTATGCCGCCTTCGACCTCGACGGCTTCTCGACGAACGCCGACGGCTTCTTCGTCCTGTGCGGCAACGCCGCCAACGTCGAGAACTGCGACCTCGACGTCGAGCCGGACGACAACCTCGTGCAGAACGGCGCCGACGCCGTGGCGCTCTTCGTCGGCACGGCCGAGGGTTTCCCCGAGGACACGCCGCTGACGACGGCGGGCCTCGTCGACGCGGTGGTCTACGGCACGAGCGACCCCGAGGATGAGGGCCTGCTCGTGCTGCTCAACGAAGGCGAAA
>JALSSK010000356.1 GCA_026984335.1 Rhodothermales bacterium | reverse complement strand
CTCAGCCCCGTGTTCGTAGCGACGGCGGCGTCCGCTTCGGCCCGGTACATCGTGTAGAAATAGAACATCGCCCGGGCGATGTCGCCCTTGCGCGCGTCGCGCGGCTCGAAGACGGCGGCCTCGGCGTCGAACTCGGAGTACTCGCTCAGGAGTGTTCCGGGGAGGGTCGTGAGGGTGGCTCCGCGGCGAAACCACTTGTCCGCGGCGGCCTCGTCGATGTCGGCGAAGGGATGATTGTTGCGTGTGCTGTTGACGTCGGCGCGGGCGGGGAAGAGGTGGTGCATGTCCTGTCTCGGCGCGCCGCTCGCGGCGCCGTACGACTGCGGCCACGCGTGCTCCGTGTTGATGTTCAGGCTGCCGCTGCACGAACTGGGATTGTCGTCGCCGTCGCCGTTGCAGGCCTCTTTGGTCGGATCCTTGGCCGGGTCGAGGTGGAGGGCGTAGCCGGTGTAGACGCCCCGGAGCGAGTCGTCCCCGGCGTTCTCGATGACGGCGAAAAGCGTGTCGCGGGCCTGATCGTAGGGGAGCGTCGCGGCGGGCTTGTATTGCGCCACGAGACTGTCGCGGAGGGCGGCGTCGGTGAGGCCGGGGAAGATCGTTTGCGCGTGAGCGGCGAGGGCCGGCAACCATAAGAGCGCGACCATGCCGAGCCGTCGGCGCATCCGGGACGAATGCCACATGTGCTTTTGGCGTCTGAACCAATGAAAAAGCCGTCTCCCGGCGCGATGCCGGGCGGCCTTTCATTCATCGTCCCGGAAGCGGAGAATCTTTAGAGGCCGGGTGCATTGGGAAGAACGACGCGCGCGTGGAGCTTCCGCTCATCGGGTATAGAGCCGCACCTGCCAGAGGAGACTGCGCCGGTGGGCGCGCAGGGAGAAGCCGCGCGCGCGGACGAGCGCGTCCACGGCCTCGGGCGGGTGGAGGAAGACGCGGAACGCGGAACGGCGGAAACGGAGGAAGGCATTGAGCACGCGGAAGCCGAGCCGCGTGAACGGGGTCACGCGCGGAAAGACGAGGCCGTAGATCCGCTTTGCCTTCTCCGACGAGCGCGTGACGAGCTGCTCCATGTCGTCGAAACAGCAGATGACCCGGTCGAGCGTGACCACGTCCACGGCCGGGATCTCGCCGGCGACGTCGACGAAGTTGCCCGGCACGTAGCGCACCTTCTCGGCGTAGCCCCGGCGCTCGGCCTCCTCCCGCGCCGTCTCGAGGTAGGCGGGCGAGGCGTCCACGTCGAGGCCCTGCGCGAGCACGCCCTCGCCTATGAGCGCGTGCTGGACGGCCCCGATGCCGCCGCCGATGTCGAGAAGCGATTCGGCTTCTCCGGCCTCGGCACGAACCGCGTCGATGAGCATCTGTGTGGTCTTGTGCGGCCCGCGCTTCCGGTACTTCCGGAGTTCACGCGCGGCCACCTTCGCGTCGAAGAAAGAGGCGATGCCTCTACACTGGGTGCACGACATGGGCGGAGGGGGAGGGTTGGAGATGAAAGAAACGGCTCGAAGAGGTACGGCGGTCTCGCGCTTCGGGTTTCTCCGCGCCGGGGCATAAAAAAAAACGGCCCTCGCCGTGAAGCGAGAGCCGTCTTTCCTGTCGGGGTGGCGGGATTTGAACCCACGACCTCTTCGTCCCGAACGAAGCGCGCTACCGGGCTGCGCCACACCCCGTTGAGATCGCCTTCAACGCGAAGGCTTCGAAAAAGGATCCGAAAAGTACGAAGGCTCCCCGCGCCGATCCACGTGGAATGCAAAGTTCAAGTTTTATCCACAATACAGGGCGTGAATGAGCGGGAAAGGGGATCCGGGGGCTCATACCACCGCCGCGTACATCTCGTCGATCAGGTCGGCGTAATGCTTTTCGATGGCGCGGCGGCGGAGCTTCATCGTCGGCGTCATCATGCCGTTGTCGACCGTGAAAGGCTCGGTGATGAACCGGAAGTCGCGGATCTTCTCGGGGGCCGCCGCATGGCGTGAGTACTGGCGGAAGACGTCCTCGAAGAGCTTCCGGATGGGCTCCTGCGCAAGCATTTCGTCGATCTGCCCGTAGGCGAGACCGTGCTCTTTCGCATAGGCCTGAAGCGCTTCGAAATCAGGCACGACGAGCGCCGTCAGAAACTCGCGCCCTTCGCCGACCACCATGATCTGA
>JALSSK010000355.1 GCA_026984335.1 Rhodothermales bacterium | reverse complement strand
CGAAACCCCCTCGCTCGACTTTGACGTGTACCTTTCCTCGGGCGGCCCCGGCAGTCCGTTCGACGGGCAGGGCAAGCCGTGGGAAAAGCGTTATTTCGAATGGCTCGACGCCGTGTGGCGGCACAACCGTTCGCACGAGGCGCACCTGCGGAAGCACGTCTTCTTCATCTGCCACTCGTTTCAACTGATGTGTCGTTTTTTCGAGTGCGCCGTCGTAAAAAAACGCCGCACGCCCTCGTTCGGCATCCTGCCGGTGCACAAGACCGAGGCCGGCGAACGCGATCCGATCTTCTCGAAGCTGCCGGAACCGTTCTACGCCGCCGACTTCAGGCACTGGCAGGTGGTGCAGCCGAATCACGAACGGCTCCGCACGCTCGGCGCGGAGATCCTCGCGCTCGAAAAGATCCGCCCGCACGTCGACCTCGAACGCGCGCTCATGGCCATCCGTCTCTCGCCGGAGATCCTCGGCACGCAGTTCCACCCCGAGGCCGATCCGGAGGGGATGCTCAAGCACTTCCTCAAGCCGGAGCGCCGCGCTTTCGTCATCGAGCATCACGGGAAGGAGAAATACGAGCGCATCCTGCATCATCTTCGCGAGCCGAACGAACTCACGATCACGCATGATACGGTGCTGCCCCTCTTTCTCAGGAACGCCGTCGCCTGCCTGCGGCCCGGAGCCGCGCGACGGAAGGTAGCCTGAGGCGGGCCGCCGTCAGCCTTTCCCGCCGAAGAGTGAGCCGAGCATGCCGCCGCCGAGCTTGAGAAGGTCGTCCTTCACGTCGCCGTCGTCGTCCGCATCGAGGAGACCGAGGACGCCCCCGAGCTCGGGCGCCCGGGTTTCGAGGGAGGCGCGCTCCTGACCGAGCATGGCGGCGAGACCTTCGGGGTCGAGGTTTTTCTCCCGTTTGATCTTGCCGAGCGCGCCCATGACGAGCGGGGCGAGCAGAGGCAGAAGTCGGCTGACCCGGCTCACGTCCAGACCGCCGGCCCGGCTCACGCCCTGCTCGACGACGGTGCGCCGCTCGCCGAGCACGTGCCGGAGGATGCCCTCGCCGTCGAGCGCACGCGGGTTGACCGGAGCCGAAGCGCCGCCGCCCATCAACTGCCCCGCGAGACCGCCGAGCACGTCGCCGAGGCCGCCGCCGGTCGCGCCGCCGCCGAGCAGACCGAGCACGTCGCCGAGATTGTCGAGGACGCTGCCGTCATGGTCGGATTCGAGCGCCGAAGCGAGGGAACGGGCGGCGTCGGGGGTCGAGGCGGCATTTTTCGCGAGACCGCCGAGGAGCACCGGGAGCGCCGCACCGATGGCCTGCCGCGTCTGCGACGGCTCCGCACCGATGGTCCGGCTGATCTCCTGAAGTTGCGCGCCGCCGATCTGTCGGGTGAGCATTTCGAGTATGGAGGACATATGTCGATCCTGGATGATGGGGGATGGTTGGGGGAGGTCTTCCCGGAACGAGCGCCGGGCCGAAGGATGCGGCCGAGGAGCAGCCGCACATGCGCTCCGCCGGCAAAAATGCGGCCTAACCCTAAACCCCTCCTTTTTCGGTGAAAACGTCTGCAAAGCATACACATTTCCGAGAGAGCCTGCACCGATCGCTTGAATTTGAGACAGTGGTCCGTCTGGGCCCGGGATCGCCGGCATGCCCGCCCCCTTTTTCCGTCCGGGATCGGTGCACAGAACGTTTTTTCGTTGTATCGTTTGAATGGATAAACGCTTTTGGCCATGCCCATTCCTTTCGCCCGTCTCCTCCGCCGTCGTCGTCGGCGCGTGCTGCTTACCGCGGCGATGGTGTTCGCCGTTTCGCTCGTCTGGCCGCCGGGCGTCGCCGTCCGGGACGGAGGCATCGTCAGTCTCCGTGTGACGGACCGTGACGGCGGCTTGCTCCGTGAGTATCGCCCGAAGGGAAGCGGCTTGCCCGTCACGCTCGACGCCGTCAGCCCCATGGCCGTGCGCGCCCTCGTCGCGACGGAGGACCGCCATTTTTACCGGCATCTCGGCATCGACCCGGCGGCGCTCGTGCGGGCGGCGTGGAGCAACCTCCGCCACGGACGGATCGTCAGCGGCGCCTCGACGCTGACCATGCAGGCCGCGCGCGCCCTGCGCGACCGGCGCGAACGCGGGTGGTGGGACAAGCTCGCGGAGATGCACCTTGCTCTCCGCCTCGAAGGACACCTGTCAAAAGAGGAGATCCTCACGCTCTGGCTCAACCGGGTTCCCTTCGGCAACCGCACACACGGCATCGAGGCGGCGGCGCGCCTGTATTTCGGCAAACCCGCCCGCGACCTCACGGCGGCGGAAGCCACGTATCTCATCGGGCTGCCGCAGAGCCCGAGCCGGTACAACCCGTTCCGGCATCCGGAGCGCGCCCGCGCGCGGCAGAGACGGGTGCTCGCGGCGATGGAGGCGGCGGGCGCGCTCACGCCGGCGGAGCGTGAGCGCCTCGAAGCCACCCCGCTCGCCCTCGTCGCACCCCGCCGATCTTTTGCCGCCCCCCACCTCGTGCGGGCTCTCCTCCGGGAGGAACGCGCCGACGCCGGCCGCATCGCCGAGCTTCGCACCACGCTCGACCCCGCCCTTCAACGCACCGTCGAGGCCCTGGCGCGGGGACACCTTCAGCGGCTCGGCGCGCTCGGCGTCGGGAACGCGGCGGCGGTGGTGCTCGACAACCGCACCGGCGCGGTGCTCGCCTACATGGGCAGTGTGGACTTCTGGGATGCCTCCGCCGGAGGTCAGAACGACGGCGCGCGGATGCTCCGGCAACCGGGGAGCGCGCTCAAACCCTTCACGTATGCCGCCGCGCTGGCCACGGGCCGGTACACGCCCGCCTCCATCCTCCCCGACGTCGAGACGCCGGTGCTCGAAGCGGGAGGCGCGTTCACCCCGGAGAACTACGACGAAACATACCATGGCCCCGTGCCGCTCCGACAGGCGCTCGCGTGCAGTTATAACGTCCCCGCCGTGCGCCTCGCCCGCGAGATGGGTCCGGCGAGGCTCCTCGAAACGCTCCACGAGGCCGGCTTCTCCACGCTCGACCGCCCGCCCGAGCACTACGGCGTCGGACTGACGCTCGGCAATGGTGAAGTGCGCCTGCTCGACCTTGCCCGCGCGTATGCCGCCCTCGCGCGCGGCGGCTCGCTCCCGGCGCTCCGCTTCCTCGCGTGGCGACGCACGGCCACCGGCGACACGCTCCGCCCGCCGCCGCCGCCCCCCACCCGCCTTTCCCTCGACCCGCGCGTCCTCTATCTCATCACGGACATCCTCCGCGATCCCGGGGCGCGCGCGCCCGCCTTCGGTCGTGGGGGACCGCTCGAATTGCCGTTCCCGTGCGCCGTCAAGACCGGCACCTCGAAAGACTACCGGGACAACTGGGCGGTCGGCTACACACCGCGCCACACCGTCGCCGTGTGGGCGGGCAACTTCGACGGCGCGCCGATGCGGTGGGTCAGCGGCGTCACCGGGGCGGGGGCGCTCCTCAAGTCGATCTTCCTCGCGCTCGGTCCCGGCGGCGATTTCCAGCGTCCACCCGGCCTCGTCGAGGTCGAGGTCTGTCCCCACAGCGGGAAGCGCCCCGGCCGCGCGTGCCCGGCGCGCAGGAGAGAGCTATTCCTCGCCGAGACCGCGCCGGCGGACACGTGCGACGTCCACCGCTTCGTCGCCATCGACCGGCGTTCGGGGCTGCTCGCGGACGCCGGAACGCCCCCCGAAGCCGTCGAAACGAAGCGGTACACCGTCTATCCTCCCCTTTTCCACCCGTGGATGCGCGAAAACCGGCTCCCCTTTCCGCCGACCGTCAGCCGCGCCCGCCTCCCCTCGACATCCGCCCCGCCCCGATACTCGGATCGACTCGTCATTCAGTATCCCGAAACCGGAATGGCCTTTCAGATCGACCCCGTGCTCCGCAAAAATTTTCAGCGTATCCGTCTCCGGGGCTCCGCCGAAGCGAACCTCCTCGACGTCGCATGGTGGATCGACGGGGCGCGCCTCCCGGAGGATTACCGGACGGCCTCGTGGCCGCTTCGGCCCGGACGACACCGCCTCGCGCTCCGCGCCGTGACGCCGGAGGGCCGCGCGTTGCGCAGCCGCCCCGTCTTCATCACCGTCGCCGATGCGCCCGCTGCCCTCCCCTCACAATCCAGACCGCCATCCCCATGAAGAAAGTCAACCTCGCCGAGAAATTCAGCCGGTTCACCGAACCCTGGTCGCCGAAGATCGTGGGGGAACTCAACGGCCAACACGTCAAACTCGCGCGCCTCCAGGGACCGTTCGTCCGGCATCTCCATGCCCACGAAGATGAACTTTTTCTCGTCGTCGAAGGTCGACTCAAGATAGAGTTTCGGGACGGCGTCGTGGACCTCGAAGCGGGCGAATTCCTCATCGTCCCGCGCGGCGTCGAGCATCGGCCCGTCGCCGAGGCGGAAGCCCTCGTGATGCTTTTCGAGCCCGCCGGGACGCGCAATACAGGCAACGTCGAGGACGCAAGAACCGTCCCCGAACCGGAGTGGCTGTGAGGCGCTTTCCATCCCCGGAAACGGGCGCGAACGATCCCTCTACCGCCCCGTCTGAGCAAGGACCCAACGCGTGATGAGGTCCAGCGCTTCCGGCGCGAGGGTCACTTCGATCTTCGCATATTCCGACGGCGCGCCGGTCCCGGCCGGCTGGAAGAGGTGATTGAGTCCGGGCATCTCGACGATCTCGTACCTGGTGTTCCCGCCCGCTTTCAACGCGTCCTCGATGGCCGAGAGGTTTTCTTTCGGCGGCACCTGAAGATCTTTCTCGCCGTTGATCGCGAGCACCGGGCAGGTCACCTTCCGAAGCACCGGCGCGGGATCATGCACGAGGAAGAAGCGGAACCATGGGGAGAGCACCTGTCCGATCTCTCCGTCGAGATCGAGCGCTCCGACGTTGAATTTTTTCTTTTCCGCCTCGCTCAGACGACTGATTGCCCCGGTCAACGCTTCCCGTATCCGGGCCTTTGCTTCCGTGTCGTCGGGGGTGGTTTTCACGATGTCGAAGATGATCTTCTGAACGCGGGCGTTCCATGCGACCACGTCCTCGTCGGCCCCATCGGCCCGGTTGATGAGCGCCGATTGAAGCTCGAGGATCTTTTCTCCCGTGAGGCCGGGCCCTGCCATGAGGACGATGAACGCCACGTCCGGGCGTTCGGCGGCGACCATCGGCGCGATGAGCCCCCCTTCGCTGTGCCCGATCAGCCCGACGGCTCCTGCGTCAATGTCTTCACGGGCTTCGAGAAAATCGAGCGCGGCAGCCACGTCGGTGGCGAAATCGGCGCTCGTGGCGCTTGCGAAGTCGCCTTCCGAGCCTCCCACCCCCCGGTCATCGAAGCGAAGCACGGCGATGCCGTGGCGGGTCAGGTGGTCGGAGAGGACGAGGAAGGGGCGGTGTCCGAGGAGGGCTTCATCGCGGTTCTGTGGACCCGAGCCGGAGATGAGCACCGCCGCCGGGAACGGCCCTTCGCCCTCCGGGAGGGTGAGCGTGCCGGCAAGCATGATCCCGGCGTCCTCGTTTCGAAAACGCACCTCCTCTTCCCGGTACGGGAGCGGTCGTTCGGGCTCCTGCGGTCGTTTCGGCTTTTCGATCGCTTCGCCTTCCGGCACGGACACGAGCGTGAGCGCAAACGAGCGTCCGCCCTGCGACCACGAGCCTTCGATGCGCCCGCCGCCCGCGTCGATGACGCCTTCATACACGCCCCCCGCCGCCGGGACTTCGATGCGAAGGTTCAGGCCCTCCCCTTCGATCCTCCCGAGCGGGATCCCCTTCGCGCCCTGATCGGGGCTGTCCATCGTGCCGGAGTAGCCGCCGTCGTCCTTCGCGAGGTGAAAGACGAGCCGGAGTTCGATGCCGCCCACGGAGAGCGTGCCCGACCAGTCGCCCGACACGTCGATGTCCGGGGTCGGAGCCGGCGGCGGGGGCGGCGCTTCGCCCGAGCTGCGCACGAGCAGCAGCGGCAGTTCCGAAGCGCCCTGCCGCCACGTGCCCGCGATGCCCGATCCGTCCGCGCGCAACGTCCCGGAATAAACGCCCTGTAAGGAGGGCACGGTCGCTTCCACCCGGTTGCCCTCCAGCGCGACCGAACCGAGCGGAACGCCGAAGGCTCCCTGATCGGGGCTGTCGAGCGATCCGGAATAGCCCTCCGCTCCCTTCTCGAAGTGAAACACGAGCCGGAGCGTCGTCTGCCCGACGTTCAACTTGCCTTCCCAGGCGCCTTCGATTTCAGGGGCCGCCTGGGCGAAACTCTCAAGGATCGGCAGGCACGTCATAGACAGGATAAAGAGAGTGACCGTTTTCCACATAGGGTCTTTGCATGAGGGGGTGGGACGGCGGCTTTACGCCCGCGCGACGGGAACGATGCACGGCGCGCGGATCCCTGCCTTGTACGGGAAAACGCGGGATAGATGCAGGCTACTCTCGAAATAGAATGCGCTCTCGATGATACATCCGAACGGTTGCGACGACGAGCGCGAGGAAGACGAGGAGGTTGCCGCCGACGGCCAGGAGAAGCCGCCCCGGAACGAGGTTGCCCAGGAACGTATCCCGCATCGCGAGGGCATTGCCGAGGATCGGAACCGCATAGGCCGCAGGACCGAAATCCGTGCTCGAAAACGAGAAGACGGCCAGAAAGATGGCGATGAAAAGGAGGGGCGTCGTATAGATGCCCGCCTCGCGCGCGCTCCGGGCATAGGTGCCGAGCAGCATGATGATCGCTGCGATCAGAAAGGCCAGCGCGGAGAGGTTGACGATGAGCTGCGCCACCTGCGTGAAGGTCAGGGAATAATTGATGCCGTCCGGAAGTCCTTCGAGCGAAAACCCGAAATTGGCGAACAAGATCATCCCGACGACCAGCAAAAGGGAGGAGACGACGGAGAAGACCATGATGGCCAGGATCTTACCGACCACGATGTCCCGGCGCGGCACGTTCGAGACGAGCAACGTCGCGAGGGTGTTCTTTTCCTTCTCTCCGACGGCCACGTACATGGCCCGGTTGGCGTTGCTCACGAGCAGGATGATGGCGAGGTACGGGATGAGCACGCTCAGCAGGATCCCGGTGCGGCGGTCGGGTCCGGCGGTATCGACCACCTGCACCTCGAAGGGCCGAAGATCGCTTCGGGAGATGCCCCGGGCGGCGAGCGCCTGCGCCACGCGACGATCCCGTTCGGCCTCGATGCGCTCCTTTAGCTCGGCGACGGTCCGCCACACCTGCGCATTCGTGCCGTCGCCGTAGATGCGATAGAGCGCGCCTTCCTTCACCACGCGAAGAGAAGGCCCGTCCACCATCTCGAAACGCGGGCCTGTCCGGAGAATCAGCACCTGCGGCATCGCCGCGAGCGCATCGAGGATCACCTCGTCGCCGGTCTGAACGATCACCGCCACGGGCCGGTCCGGAGCGCCGGTGAGGCGGTCGATGTTTCCGATGAAACCCATCAATAGCGGCATCACGAAGAGCGAGATGACGACCACACTGATCGTGAGGCGACGATCTCGAACCATCGTCGTTATCTCCTTTCGGAAGACGAGCCAGGCCTTGTTCTTCATGACGGGAAGGGTTGTGAGATCGTGTCGGCCGTGCGGCTAGGGGGCTTCGACCCGGTCGATGAGCGAGAAAAAGACGTCCTCGATGTCGGTGTGTCCGGTCTGCGCACGCAGTTCGTCGAGGCTGCCCTCGGCGATGAGCCGTCCCCGGTGGATGATCCCGACCGTGTCGGCGAGCTTTTCGGCTTCCCAGAGAATGTGCGTGGAGAAGAGGATCGTCTTCCCTTCCTGTTTGAGCAGGCGGATGTAATCCATCACGCTCTTGGCCGTGATCAGGTCGAGCCCCGCCGTCGGCTCGTCGAAGAGGAGGATCTCGGGGTTGGTGACGAGCGCCCGCATGATGACCGTCTTCTGTTTCATGCCGGTCGAGAACGTCTCGGTGCGCTTGTCCGCGAAGTCTTCCATGCGAAGGAGCGAGAAGATGTATGCGAGGTTGCGCGCGATGTCCCGGTCGTCGAGGTCGTTGAGGCGTCCGAAATAGTAGCCGATCTCGCGGGGCGTCATGCGCTCGTAGACGCCCATCTCGTACGAGACCACCCCGAGGAGTCTTCGGATGGCCCGCTTGTCCGTCCGCACCGAGAGCTCGTTGACGTACGCCTCGCCGGAGGTGGGATCCATCAGGGTGGCGAGGATGCGGAGGGCGGTGGTCTTGCCCGCGCCGTTGGGCCCGAGAAGCGCGTACACGGCCCCGTCGGCGCAGTGAAGGTTCAGGCTTTCGAGCGCGACGACGGAGCCTTCCTTTTTCGAAGGAAAGACTTTTCTGAGGTTCTCTGTACGGATCATGGAGGGGGGCGCGGCCCGTTGGGTGAATCAGCCATGAAAGGACCGACGGGGTCCCTTGTTCCCCGGCGTCGCGCTCGGAGGGTCAGCCGAGGTCGAAGAGGCCGGCATCGAGCTCGAGCCTCGTGTTTCCCACGATCGCCTCGTTCGCACGGATGACCGTGACGGCCGCTTCGAAGCCCTCGCGATAGCCCGCGCTCGGCTCGAAGGGACCGAAGAAGAAGTTGTCCGCAAACTCCTTGAGCGCGTGAAAGAGGGGCGTCTCCGCGCCGGGGATGGGATCCGTCGGCCCGAGGTCCTGCGCGTCGAGCTTGGTGGCGTTGGCCAGCAGCGCGATGCCTTCCTCTTTATAGAACTTGTCCCTCCGGGCATAGACCTCCCATCCGAGCATGGGGGCATCGACCTCCTTGAACATCCACGCCTTGCTCTCCCGCATCATGATGGTGCTCTCGCTTCCAAAGAAGAGGTCGTACTGCCCGTCGAAGGAGCTCGCGAGGGTGGCGTCGAAGATCATGTGGACGCCGTTGGGAAAGGCGAGGATGCTTTGCGCGGTATCCGGCACGGCGCGCCCGTCGTCCCAGAGCATGAGCTGACCGAAGCCGGTGGCGGCGGTCGGGCGACCGCCGAGGAACCACAGGGCGGTGTCGATCTGATGGATGCCCGCCTCCCCGACGAGTCCGAGGGACACTTCGGGGTCGAGCCGCCAGTTGAGCGCCCGTTCGCGCTCACGGTTCGGCGAGGTGCGCCGCCAGCTCTGTTTGGTGTGCCACTGCGCCCGGGTCATGACGGCCTTGCCGAGCGCCCCGCCCCGGATGAACTTTGAGACGGAGAGGTACTGCGGATCGGCGCGGAACTGTTGCCCGACGTGGAAGATGAGGTCGGGCGCGTCGCGGGCGGCGCGGGCGAGGGCGCGGGCGTCGTCCACGGTGGCGGCCATGGGGGCTTCGCAATAGACGTGCTTGCCCGCGTCGAGGGCGGCTTCGGCGATGGCGCGGTGGGTGTGCGTGGGCGTGGCCACCACCACGGCGTGGATGTCCGGATCGTCGAGCACGGCGCGATAGTCCGTCAGCCGGGCGGCGTCCGGGGCCGCGCGTTCGGCGCGGCGGAGCATGACGTCGTACACGTCGCACACGGCGGCGAGCCGCACCTCGGGGATGCGCGCGAGCGTCGCGGCGATCTCGCGCCCCCACGCCCCGAAGCCGATGAGACCCACGTTCATCGCCTCGGCCCGGCGCTTCGCGCCGCGAGGGGCCGGCTGCTCCGCCACGATCTCGACGCCGCCCGTGACGCCGAACAACGTCGCCATCGAGCTTTTTTTGAGGAAATTCCGGCGGGTCAACTTCCGTTCGTCGCGACTCATATGCTTTCCTTTCATGGACGTTTCTCGTCGGTTTCCGACCTCGAAGGGATCGGTGGATTCATGCTCAGAAGCCCGTCTGCGTCACTTCGAAGCCCCCCGGGGACGGCGAGACCACGAGGGCGCGCAGGCCGTCGAACGCATCCTTCAGGCGGTCCACGGCGGGCGGGCCGAGGACGAGGAGCGCCGTCGAGAGGGCGTCGGCGTCGGTGGCGGAGGCCGTCGCGACGGCGGCGAGGAGCGCGCCCCCGACCGGGCGGCCCGCGCGCGGGTCGAGCACGTGCCCGAACGCCTGCCCTCCGGCCTCGAACGTCTTGCCCCATACGGCGGAGACGGAGAGCGCCTCGTCCCGGAGCGGCGCGACGGCGAGGAGGTCGTCCCCGGC
>JALSSK010000354.1 GCA_026984335.1 Rhodothermales bacterium | reverse complement strand
CCGACGCCTCCCGCGCCGCCGACCTCCGCCGCGACGTCGCCCACGAGATCCGGCGGCGCGGCGGGGCCGAGCGCATCGTCGTCTTCGAATACCCGGACACGTCGTACGTCGGAAAGAGCCTCGCCGCGCTCGCCGAGGCGCGCGGCGTGACGCCCGTCGAGATGGCCTTCGCGCTTCAGGCGGAGGGCGACCCGGCCCGGCCCGGCGGCGCGCGGCTGCGCGGCTTCTCGATGTCGGAGATCGACGTGGAGGCCTACGCCGCCCGCCCGTGGGTGGCCACCGTGTCCGACGCCGGCATCGCGCTCCCCGGCGACGGCCCCGTGCATCCCCGCTATTACGGCACGTTCCCGCGCAAGCTGCGGCGGTACGCGCTCGAACGCGGCGTGCTCACCGTCGCCGACGCCGTCCGCTCGGCCACCTCGCTCCCCGCGCAGATCCTCGGCCTTCGCCGCCGGGGGCAGATCCGCGAGGGCTTCCATGCCGACGTCGTCGTGCTCGACCTCGATCGCCTCCGCGACCGCGCCACGCCCTTCGCGCCGCATCAGTATGCCGAGGGCGTCGTGCACGTGCTCGTCGGCGGCGTCTTCGTCGTGGACGGCGGCGCGCGCACGGGGGCGCTCCCCGGCCGCGTGCTCACGCCCACCCTCGACCGCCGCACACCGGACTCCGCCGACGGCTGAGAAACCCCGAGCCGTCACCGCGCCGTTCGTATCCGCCACGAGGACCCCTGGCCATCCCGCCCGGCGTCCGTCATCCCCAACCTCATGTCCTCTGACTCCCTGTACATCCTCGGTATGCTGTGCCTGATCGTGGTCGCCTCGGAGTGGCTCGTGCGGCGCACGTTCCTCAAGCACATCGGCACGGCGCTCCTCGTCATCCTCGTGACGGCCGTGGCCGCGAACGTCGGCCTCCTCCCCGCCGGATCGACGGCCGAGGCGCCCGTGCCCGTGTACGACGGCATCTTCGGCTACGTGGCCCCGCTGGCCATCTTCTGGCTCCTCCTGCCGGTCAACCTCCGGGACGTGCGCAAGGCCGGGCTGCCCATGATCGGGCTGTTCCTCCTCGGCTCGGCGGGCACGGCGGCGGGCGTGCTCGCGGGGATGTGGGTCATCGGCGGGGCGGAGACCATCGGCCCGCTCTTCAACGCCGTCGGCGGCATGTTCACGGCCACGTACACCGGCGGAAGCGTCAACTTCAATACCATCGCGCTCCAGTACGACGTCATACGCGACGGCGTCCTCTACGGCGGCTCCATCGTCGTGGACAACGTCATCACCACGGTGTGGATGGTGGCGACGCTCGCCATCCCGCGGCTGCTCACGCCGATCTGGCGGCGGAAGAACGCCGTCGCCGAGGCCGTGGCAATGCGCGGCGAGATCATCCTCGGCATCGAGGAGGACACCGAGACGCTCCATCCCATCGACCTCGGCCTCGTGCTCCTGCTCGGGCTCTTCTCGGTGTGGCTCTCGGACCGCCTGGCCGAGTGGCTCGCCCCGATCCCGTCCGCGCTCATCCTGACCGTCATCGCCCTGATCCTCGCGCAGATTCCCGCCGCCGGCCGCCTCAGGGGCGTGCGTGTGCTCGGGATGTTCGCCGTCTACCTTTTCCTCGCCGTCATCGGGGCTTTTTGCGACGTGGCGGCGCTCCGCGAGCTCGAACACCTCGGGCTGATGCTGCTCCTCTTCGCCGCGCTCGCCGTCGGCATCCATGGGCTGCTCACCTTCGGCGCGGCGTGGCTGCTGAAGATCGACCCCGACATCGCCGCCGTGGCCTCGCAGGCGAACGTGGGCGGCGGCACCTCGGCGCTGGCGATCGCCCGCAGCCTCGGGCGCGAGGACCTCGTGCTCCCCGGCGTCCTCGTCGGCTCCCTCGGCTATGCCGTCGGCACGTTCCTCGGCTTCTGGGTGGCAAACATGCTGGGGTGAAGCATCTCCCCCCACACCTGCCGCTCACCCCGGCATGAAATACCGGTCCGCATCCGGATCGCGGGGGTGGCTGGGGAGGGCTTTCCGCCGGCGTTTGCCTCGGCTTCCGGACGGCAGAGGAATCGGAGACGGCTCATGAAGCCATGGGAGATCCTCCCCTTGTGAAGGGGAGGTGGCCCCGAAGGGGTCGGAGGGGTAGCGCCTGATTCCCTGCGTTCGGACCA
>JALSSK010000353.1 GCA_026984335.1 Rhodothermales bacterium | reverse complement strand
CGCGACATCCGGGAAGACCAGCGCTATCGGCGGACGACGGCCGTCTATCAGTTCTATGAAGGCGACTCGGACGGCCTCCCGTTGCAATGGCGCGAGGATCTGTGGCTCCGCCGGAATTGAGGGGGGCTTCGCCAAACGGCCTGACGTCAAGGGGAAACGGCCTGACGTCAGGGGCGGCGCTCGTCCGTGCTCGTGAAGGCGCTTCGGTAGACGAAGAAAAACAGCCCCAGGATAAAGAGCACCACGCCGACGAACACGGCCAGTTCTTCGGCTGCAATGCCCTCGGTGAAGATCGGGGCAATGTCCATGAGGATGAGGGAGGCGAACAGGACGAAGGCGAAGACGAAGATGCCGGCGTATCGGATGGTCTGTTTGACGTGCTCGCCTGTCGCCTCGGGTGCGATGGCCGTCTCTCGAACGGGCGCGCCTGCCTTCGTCTCGGTCCGTGGCTCGACGAACACGGCGACGTCCGTCTGCGTGAAATCGACCGTCGAGTGCTCGCGTTCGGCGCGCCCCCGCGTCTCCTCGATGATCAGCCTTCTTGCAGCGCGCTCGTGGTCGTTCCGCGCCTGCTCGATGCCGGGAGGGATGGCCGGTTTCCACGTAAAGAAATAGTAGTCGAGCGAAAGGCGTCCCGGACCGAAGACGAAGATGATGCACAGGAGGAAGAGCACCAGTACGGACAATTCGAGCGATTGCCCCTGAGCCAGCAACCCTTCGGTCAGGTGCAGATAGACGGCCCCGAGGAGCACCGGAATCTGAACCAGGGCGGCAATGCGGGTCATCAGCCCCAGCGCCATGATGAAACCGCCGTAGAGGTGCGCCAGGATGACGTAGTGAATGACGAGACCGCCGACCAGAAACCCCCGCGAGGCAATGAAATCCTGGAGGAGCGTCTGATCCGTCATGAACAGATACCCTCGGATGAAAAGCGCGATGCCGAGGAAAATACGGATGAGATCCAGGCTATAGTTTTCATGAGGTTCTCGCCACGAGAGTCGGGTCATGGAAGCATTCATGGTGCACCTGGGATTGGTGGGAAGAGAAAGATGAGCGAGCGTCCCCTACTAGGTATAATAAAGCCGGGGTTTTGTCAATATGTCGTGAAGAGAAAGGAAGGGTTACAGGGCGCACCGTCCCGCCCGGATCTCCGCGACGCAACGGAGTGGAGGGAAGCTTGAGCGCCGGGGAGGCAAGGACGGTGCACGCAAAGAGCCCCCGCCGCGTAGATCCGGCGGAAAAAGCCGCCTTTGCCCGGCGCACCCATTGACAAGAGCCGCGCCAGTGGATATTTATAAGGCACGTGAGCGGGTTTCTCCGGACCCGCGCCGCAATCCTCGGCATCAACCAGAGCGACCCATGAACGACCCGTATCAAAAGATCCTGCAATGGCAATGGCGGCACAACACCCTGGCCACCGACCTGATCCGCATCTTTCTGGGAATCGGACTTTTCGTGCGAGGGGTGCTTTTCCTCGCCGATCCGACGATGCCGGAAACGCTGGTGGACGCGCCGGGATTGGACTGGTTCGGCTACTACGTCACATGGGCGCACCTCCTCGGGGGCCTGTTCATGACGGTCGGCCTCTTCACGCGCCTCTCGGCCCTGATCCAGTTGCCCATCCTCTTCGGAGCGGTGGCGCTGGTGCACCTGCGGGAAGGCCTCTTCGCCCCCACGCAGTCGCTCGAGCTCTCGGCCCTCGTGCTTTTTCTGCTCTGCGTGCTGCTCGTCTTCGGGCCTGGACGCTTCTCGCTCGACTATTACCGGCAGCGCCGGAAAAAGGAACCCGGCGCTCCGTCCGGGGCCGCGCCGGCCATGGGCTGATGCGCCCGGCGGAAGGCTCGACGGCGGCGCGTCATGCCGCCTGAAGCGTGCTCATCTCCGCGAGCAGGAAATCGGCGATGGCGTTGTGGGCGTCGGAGAGGGTTTGCAGCAGATGATCGTCCGGCGTTTGCATGTGGCCGGTGACGACCTTGACGATGTGGCACGGAAGGCCATGCGTGGCCGTCACGTAGGCGACGGCGTAACCGGCCATGTCCGTCATGTCGGCGATGCGTTGCCAGTAGCTGAGTTCCGTCTCCTCCTGCGCCGTGTGATCCTGCGTGACGAGCGTGCCGCGGGGGAGATCGGGGAAGGGCACCTCGAGGGGC
>JALSSK010000352.1 GCA_026984335.1 Rhodothermales bacterium | reverse complement strand
GAGGAAGCCGCCGTCCCATCGTCCGTTCCCGTTCCGGTCGAGGAAGGCGCGGAGGCGGTATTGCCCGCCGCCCGGAAGCTCGCGGAAGACGAAGAAGCCGGTCGCGTCGGGGCGGGCCGTGCGGAAGGCTGTGCGGGGATTGCCCTCGGCCTCGAAGAGCTCGACGACGAGCGCGCCGGTGGTGTCCTCGGCCGCCACGTAGCCGCTCAGTTCACCGAGTTCGTCGGGGCCCATCCGGCGGAAGCGGCGGGTGAAGACGGTGTCGGCCCCGGTGAGGGCGCGCCCGTCGATCGTCACGTCGAACGGCGCCCCGGGCCACGGCTCCGGCGCGAGGCGGTACGTGACGCCGTCCTCGGTGTCGCGCGTGAAGGCGAGGGGCCGTCCCGTGGTGTCGCGCACGGCCACGACGGCGTGGAACCGCGCGCTGTCCACCGGCTCATTGAAGCGGACGGCGGGCCGGAGCGGCGGCGGCAGCGGGATGCCGTCGGGCGGCGCGCCGAGCGTATCCGGGTCGAAGCCTCGAAAGCGGAGCCGGAACGTGTCGGGCTCGGCCACGGGCGTGAAGCGCATGGCTCCGCCGCGCACCGCGTTCCCGCTCGAATCGACCACGGCGGCCACGCGGATCGTATGCGTCCGGGCGGCGAGCGAGTCGGTGAGCACGAGCACCTGACGCGGGTCTTCGGGAACCATGTACACGGCGCGGACGGCCGGGCGCGCGCCCGTCACGGAGTCGCGGAGGACCCACCCCGCCGTGTCCGTTCGGGCGAGGCGGACGGCCTCGGAGAATCGAAGCGCGAGGCGGCGGCTCGAACGCGCCCGCACCTGCCGGAGCTCGGGCGGGATGGTGTCGCGCACGGTCACGAGCCACCGGCGCTCGTCCCCGGCTCCCGAGGCAACCGTGTCGGGGGAGAGGACGGGGCGCGGCGGCACGGCGAACGCCTCGGCCACGTCCGGCCGACGGTTCCGGTTCCGATCCCGGAGGGCGATGACGAAGAAAGGCTCCTCGCTCATGTACTCGAACCGGAAACCTCCGTCCTCGCCGGTCTGCGTCCGATACGCGGGTCGCCCGGGGAGCGAGTCCGGAGCGGCTCCGCCGGGGGCGGGGAAGGCATACACGTCGAGGCCCGGCGCTCCCTCTCCGCGCCAGGGCTCGAGCACACGCCCGGCAAGGCGTCCCCGGTTGATCTCGGGCCCGGTCGAGAAGGCAAACGTGATCGGCTCGCGGAGCGTCACGCCGTGCAGGTCGCGGAGGTTGTTGTCGAGCGTGAGGATGTACGTCGTGTTCTCACGGAGCGGCCCGGGGAAGACGACCTCGACGCGCTTGCCGTGCCACGCGAACTCCGGCAGCCTCTCGAAGTCGGGCGTGAGCGTGAAGGCCCTCGCGAACGACCCCTGATCGACGTATTCCGAGAAGGTGATCTCGATCTTTTCCGCGCGCACGTTCACCGCGCCGGCGGGCGGGACCGTGCTCACGACGGCGGGCGGCGTCCGGTCGGGCGGGCCGCCGGTGGGGGGCAGCGGCGAGGCGCACGCGGCGAGCGCGAGCAGCGCGGCGACGCATCGGAGGGCGCGGCCCCTGCCTCCCGTTTCGTACGAAGTGCCCATCGTTCACCCTCCGTTGTTCGTGCGGTCGCTCCGGAGTGTGAAGAAGAGGTAGATCCCCACGGCGGTGGCGGCGGTGATGACGGCGGGCTCGAGGTATCGCCGGACCCATCCGGCCTCGGGCGGCGGGGCCTGTGTCTCGGGGAAAGCCGCCGTCTCCACGCGCGCGCGGTCGGCGCTTCGGATGGTGTCGGCGCGGACGTCCCGGCAACGGTCGTCGCGGAGGATGCGCCCGTCCGCGCCGGTGAAGGTATAGCGGAGCGCGAGCGTCACGGTGCGGGCGAGCCGATGGTTCGGAGCCTTCGCATAGGTCACCCGCGCCTCCTCGATCGCATACCGGAGCCACGGCAACGCCTCCGCCGCCGGCGCATCCGGGAGGAAGATGGTGCGGCCCTCGGACTGCCACCGCGACACGAGCGCGGCGCGAAGGTACGGCATGGCGTCCGGGGCGTCGAGGCGGAACGTCCGCGCGGTGTCCGGGACCGCCGAGAGGCACGCGACGGCCATCTCCTCATACCGCGCGAGGTTGGTCGCCTGCCCGAGGCACGTCCCC
>JALSSK010000351.1 GCA_026984335.1 Rhodothermales bacterium | reverse complement strand
CGCCAGCGTCAGATAGTCGCGCCAGGGTGTGGAGACGCGCGCGGCCTCGACCAGGACGGGTGCGGCGGCCTCGGCCTGAGGCGAACGAAGCAGGGAACGGTGCGGGGAAGTCGACATTAAGAGGCGGGGTGTGGAGGAAACACTAAAGGTACGGATCATTCACCCAAGGTGAAAGAGGCGGTCAACCGGAGCGTTGAGGGTGCAACGCCTCCGGCACGGGTTCGGCGGCCGTGACGGCAAGCCCGGAAGCGCCGAGCAATACGATTGAAATCCAGAGAAAATCGGCGAGGAGCAGGTGCGCGAGCTGCATCCAGACGGGCGCCAGGAGGAAGACGTTGAGCAGCCCCGCCAGAAACTGGACGACGAAGAGCGTCAGGACGATGCGGGCAAAGTGTTTCACGGCGGGGGACGGTCGAAGCGACGCGAGGTGGCGCGTGACGAAAAGGAGATAGACGCCGAAGAGGATAGCCAGGAGGGGATGACCGATGCGGAGACGTTCGAGGAAGTGGGCGGCGGCGGAGAAATCCTGCCGAAACCCCTCGGCGAGGGTGTCCGGTCGAAAAAGGGTGTCGCCGAGCGCCGTCAGGGCTCCGGCGCTGCTGAGCGCGAGCATGCCCAGCAATGCGATGCCGACCAGCCACCGCGCTTCGCCCCGTCGGCGGAGGTCGATGTCCGGCCCTCCGCCGGCCCACCACACGGTCAGCGTCAACGAGGCCAGCAAGAGCATCGTGTTGACGAGGTGGACGGCCATCGAGAGGACGCGCCCCAGCGAGGCGTCGTCGGCCACCCATTCGAAGAGCACCAGTCCCGCCCCGACCAGCCCTTCGGTGATGATGAAGATCAGCGAAAGCGTGGCGGCCCGGCGCACGGGGTGGCCTTTCCGGAAGGCCCGGAACGCCCAGATGAAGAGGATCACGACGAAGACGCCGGCCAGCCCGCTCGTCAGCCGGTGCGCGAGTTCGATCAGCGTTTCCACCTCCGGCGCCTGCGGCACGACTTCGCCGTTGCAGAGGGGCCAGTGGCTTCCGCACCCTGCGCCCGATCCCGTGGCGCGCACGAAAGCGCCCCAGAGAATCACGAGCAGGTTGTACGCGAGCACGGCCCAGGCGTATCGGGCAAATCTCTTGTTCGTCTGCATGCCGGGGGCCTCGAGGACCCGGTGGGTGAAAAGGCGAAGATCGTCCAAGGTACGAAAAAGCATGCGGGTAAGAGACACGCGCATGCACGCGGGCAGACCAACGGAGGCGGGATCGGGCTGTTCCGTTAAAAGTGCTCGAAGCGGACGCGCGGGAGCCGGAGATGCGGCGCTGCGCCGCGCTTCACGAGAAATGCGGCGAGGGGCGACTCAGCGGAGAGGAAGCATGTGGCGCATGACCGAGAGGAGCAGTCCGTTCATGGATGAGGGGCGCTTCGCTTGCGCGCCGGGGACGTCGGGAAACGGCGCGGCCTTCCATCCGGGAACGGCGGGCGAAGGGCTTCCCGGAAGCGTGGCGGCCAAATCGGACAACGCGACCGGGAGGACCTCGGAGATGTGAAAGAGACCGGTTTTCATGGGTTCTCAAAGGAAGTTTCGTAGGCGCAGGCAGAATAAACGCGCGGGGTGTCAGCCGTGTGTCATTCCGGAAAACCCGCCGGGATGATTGCGATAAGCCCTCAAGGCCAGCGGCCGTACAGAACGTAGGGACCGTAGGCGGAAGGGGGGGCGTCCGCCTCACAGGAGAAGTCGGGCGCGTTCGGGCAAAACGTGCCGAGGTACTGCAGGCCGAGTTCCCGAAACCCTTCGTTCGCATCTCCGGACAGGTCGCGTTCCCGATAGATGGCAAAGCGCACCCTTCTGAAGAGCGCGCGTCTGTTTTTCCGGGCAAGGGAGCCTTGCGCGACGGGTTCCCAGTTCGGCGCATAGATTTTCCACCCGAGCGGGCGACCGGGATAGTAGAGCTCGAACGTTCTGCCGAGATACACCTCGTGTGGACCTGCGCCGATCTTTTCGGCGGCGAACCGAAACAGCCCCTCCGGATCGCGTTCCCGGCGCTCCTTCAGCGCCACCGCAGGCCGGGCGACGAGGGAAAGCCCGACGGTCCAGAGGAGCAAGACGCTCAGCAGCCCGACGCTCGCCCATCGAGGCCGTACGGGAGACGCGCGGCGAGGCGGGACGAGAAAGAGCC
>JALSSK010000350.1 GCA_026984335.1 Rhodothermales bacterium | reverse complement strand
GATAGACGGGCGGCTCGGCGTCATAGAGCGCCCGGGCCTCTTCGTCGAACGAGAAGCGCTTGCCGCCAAGCATATCCACCCGCGCCGTCATCGACTGAAGCTGCCGGGTGAGGTACCGGAGCCGGAGCCGGACCATCTCCGGTTCTCCCGACACGTCCACCCCTTCGAGGCGGTCGAGGAGCGCCGTTGCCGCCGCGCGGATGTCGTCGAGTGAACGGGGGTGGGTCTCGGCTTCCTCACGCCACGCCTCGGGTCCGTAATAGGCGTCCACGTATGCGTCGTCGTGCTGCCCTACGGCCAGCGCCAGCTTCACATAATCGACGGCGACATCGTTCATGGCATCATTCGGGGAAGGGGAGGAGGCGCATCCGAGGCACAGACTCAGCGTGCTCAGGAGTCGGACGAGTGCGAGCGGACGCATGGAGGATCGGGCAGGTTCGAGAAAGACGGACCGCTCAAGGTACGGGATCGGCAGGGAAAAGGGTATCCACGCGCGGCCTTCCCGCGCGCTCCAACGAGGTTTTCGGCTGCTCTCGTTCATCACTTCATTCTATTATAAGCATGTAGTTTATTAATTCACGCGGACTTCAAGCTCTTCCGGAATCGGCCGTCCGGGGATTAAAATGCCTTATTTCGTAAAATAACCCTCTTTTCATTGCTTTGGATTTTTGAAAAATCGCGGGGGGTTCATTTTATATACAACCAAATAGTAATATTATAGTATAAGCCGCCTCTCCGCAAACCTTTCAGGGAGCCCCCGCGTGACGTGATGGACAGGGAACTCGTTCCGCAAAAGTCTTTCGAGGCGCTGGCCCACCGCTTTCGGGTGCTGGGGGAGGCGCACCGTCTGATGATCTTGAATGAGCTTTACGCGCATGGAGAGCGAAGCGTTCAGGAGCTGGTCGAGGCGACCGGGCTGCGGCAGCCCAACCTGAGCAAGCATCTGCACGCGCTGACCGAAGCGGGGCTGGTGCGTCGCCGGCGGGAAGGCACGCGGGTTTTCTACCGCCTCGACGCGCCGGAACTGCCGGGGCTGTGCCTGCTGGCCTTCGCGCCGCTCGACGGAGCGTCGACCTGAGGTCGCCGGGCAGACGCCGCACGCCTGCGCCGCACCTCGCGTCTTTCGTTCGCACACAAACGGAAAAATCATGGTCAACCATATGCTTTCACGCCTGATGCGGCCGGCGCTGGCGCTCGGGCTGGGGATCGCGCTGATGAGCTTCGCGCCGGCGCGCGGGCAGGAACGCCCGCTCTCGCTCGGGGAAGCGCTCGAACGGGCGCAGCGCCGGAACTTCGAGGTGCTTCGGGCGCTGACCGACGCGCGCGCGGCGCAGGCCGGCGCGCATCAGGCCCGGGCCGCCTTCCTGCCCCAACTCTCGATCTCGGAGTCCGCCACGACGACGAACGACCCGCTCAATGTGTTCGGTTTCAAGCTCAGGCGCGAGATCGTCACGCAGGCCGACTTCAACCCGGCGCTGCTCAACGATCCGGGCCGGACCGATCTGATGACGACGCGCTTCGCGTTCCGGCAGCCGGTGTTGAACCCGGACGGTCTCTTCCGGCATCGCGCCGCGCGGGAGCAGGCCCGGGCCGCCGTCTACGGAGTGGAGCGCACCCGGCAATACGTCGCGTTTCAGGTCAAGCAGAAGTACTACGCGCTCGTGCTGGCCCGGCGCAGCCTCGCCGTCATCGAGGCGGCGCTGGAGGCTGCGCGGGCCAACCGGGCGCAGGCCGACCGCTTCTTCGAGCAGGGGCTCATCACCCGGGCCGACCAGCTGGAAGCCGGCGTCCGCGTCCTCGAGCTCGAGAGCAAACGCAGCGCCGCCGAGATCGACGTGCACAACGCTTCGGACGAACTGCGCTACCTGCTCGGCATCGAGGAGGAGGTGACCCTCACGCCGACCGACGGGCTGGAGCCGCGCACCGTGTCGCTCGGCGACGTCGACGTGCAGGCGGTCAACCGGAGCCGCTCCGACATGCAGGCGCTGCGTTTCCGTTCCGAGGCGGCCCGGCAGGCCCTCCGGGCCGGACGGCTGCGCTTCCTGCCGCGCCTGAACCTCTTCGGGAGCTATGACCTGAACGGCGGCGCCCTCTTCGGCGCCAACGGCCGAAGCTGGACCTTCGGCGCGACGCTCCAATGGAACCTCTTCGACGGGTTCCGGCAGATCGCCGGGGTCGAGCGTG
>JALSSK010000349.1 GCA_026984335.1 Rhodothermales bacterium | reverse complement strand
GTCCGAGATCCCGGTATCCGACCCAGTAGTCGGGTTTCAGAGCGATGGCCCGTTGATAGGCGAGCTCTGCGTCGTCGAGGCGGCCCAGGGCGTCGTACGTCTGGGCAAGTCCTCCGATGGCGTCGGTGTACGACGAGTCGCGGGCGAGGGCGTTCTGGAAGTCGGCGATGGCCGAGCCGTACTGACCGCGCGCCGTTCGGATGCGTCCGAGCATCACGTAGACCGGGGCGAGCCGGTCGTTGAGTTCGATGGCGCGCTCACAAAACCGTTCCGCCCGCTCGATCCATTGCACGTCTTCGGTCTGTTCATACTTGCGCCAGTACGCTTCGCCGAGCCCCGCATAGGCGAGGGCATAGAGCGAGTCGCTTCGGATGGCCTGCCGGAAGAGCGTGATGGCCGCCTGGAGGTTGTCGCCCTCGCCGAAGCGCTGGAGGTATCCGCGCCCCTGGGTGTAGAACTCATACGCGCCGGGCGTGGACGTGCCGCCCGCGGTCAGGGAACGGGTCTGGTTCGGGATGAGGTCCACGTCGAGGAGGCCGGCCAGTTCGCGGACGAGGTCTTCCTGAAGGGCGTCGAACGAGCCGGCGGGCCGGGCGATGCTTGCGGAGCGAAGGAGGCGGCCGGTCTCCGGCTCGATCAGTTCGAGCGCGATTCGCGTATGGGTGGCGTCGCGGACGGCCTCGACGCTGAGGACGAGGTTGACGCCGAAGGCCTGGGCGGCTTCGGCCGGCGTGCGCACGGAGTCCCGGCGGACGAGGTCGGCGGGGATGACCCACAGGTTGCCGACGTCCTCCATGCGGCTCAGGTCATCGACCATGGTTGCGATGAGCCCGTCGACGAACGCCCGGGCCGTGGGCGAGCCGGCCGAGCCGCGTTCGGCCAGCACGGCGACGTGCTTCTCGCCCGGCAGCCCGCCGAAGCCGAGGAGGCGGAGCGCGCCTTCCCGCACCGGGGAGAAGGCGAGCGCCAGCGCCACCGCCGCGAACGCCACGAGGCCCGCTCCGATCAGCGGCCGCCGCGACCGCCGCGACGCGTGCGGCGTCCGGATCTGCGAGGTGTCGCCGCCGGAGGTGAGCACGTCGAGGTCGGCAAGCAGGTCCGTCATCGAGGGGTAGCGGTGCTCCGGGTCCTTTTCCAGACAGAGCCCGACGATGTGCGCGAGCCCGGGCGGAAGGTCCGGACAGAGGTCCGAGAGCACGGGCGGATCCTCGTTCACCACCCTGTATTCGAGCGCCGCCTGGTAATCGCTCCGAAACGGGGGGCTTCCGGCAATCATCTCGTAGACGAGCGCGCCGAAGGACCAGATGTCGGAGCGATGATCCACCGGCGCGCCGCGCATCTGCTCGGGGGACATGTACGCGGGCGTGCCCATCGTCACACCCGGACGCGTCAGGTTGATGTCGGGCATCTTGGCCAGCCCGAAGTCGAGGATCTTGGCGCGCCCGTCCTCGGTGATTATCACGTTGGCGGGCTTGACGTCTCGGTGAACGATGCCCGAGGCGTGCGCTTTCGCCAGCCCGCTCGCGATCTGCCGGGCGTAATCGAGCGCCGTCTCGAGCGGCAGCGGCCCCCGGGCGATCTTTGCCTTGAGCGTTTCTCCTTCATAGCACGCCATGGCGATGAAGAGGCGGCCCCGCGCCGTCTCGTTGATCTCGTAGATGGTGCAGATGTTGGGATGATCGAGCGCGGAAGCGGCTTTGGCTTCCTGCCGGAAACGCGCCATCGCCCGTTCGTCTTCGGTCCACAGCGGAGGGAGGAACTTGAGCGCGACGGTGCGCTGAAGCCGGGTGTCTTCGGCGCGGTAGACGACGCCCATGCCGCCGCGTCCGAGACGCTCGTGGATGACGTAATGAGCCACATGCGTGCCCGCGAGGGGATCGGGCCCTTCTCGCTCGTCGGAGACGGTGACGGGCAGGGGCATGCGGAGGGCCTCTGCCAGGTCGCCGAGGTAGGCGGTGGCCTCGTCGTAGGCCGCCAGCAAAGAGGCCAGTTCGTCGCGAAGGGCGTCGTTGTCGCGACATACGTCGTCGAGGAAGGCCAGGCGCTTCTCGGGGGGCATTGAGAGGGCCTCGTCGAAGAGGAGTCCGATCTTATCCCAGGTTACGGTTTCCATGAGAGGGCACGCGAATGGAGCGCAGAACCGCCGGCGCGGACGGGACGGGCGACTTCGGACAAAGGGCTTTCTT
>JALSSK010000348.1 GCA_026984335.1 Rhodothermales bacterium | reverse complement strand
AGCCAACGATGATCGCCTTGTCTTTCTCATTCGCATCCGGGACCCCGCATGGAGCAGGAAAACCTCTTTGAAAACCGCATCGACCTCTCGGGGCTGGAGGGCGCCGTCGCCCGCATACGCGCCGAGGTGGGCAAGATCATCGTCGGACAGCGGCGCATGATGGACCTGCTCATCGCCGCGCTGCTCGCCGACGGCCACGTGCTCATCGAGGGCGTGCCGGGCGTGGCCAAGACACTTACGGCGCGGCTCCTCGCCCGCACCGTGTCGGTGGCGTTCACCCGCATCCAGTTCACCCCCGACCTCATGCCGTCGGACATCCTCGGCACGCCCGTCTTCAACCCGAAGACGACCGAGTTCGAGTTCAAACGCGGACCCATCTTCTCGAACCTCATCCTTATAGACGAGGTGAACCGCGCCCCGGCCAAGACGCAGTCGGCTCTCTTCGAAGTGATGGAGGAGCGGCAGGTAAGCATGGACGGGACGACGTATCCCATGGCGCGCCCTTTTCTTGTGTTCGCCACGCAAAACCCGCTCGAACACGAGGGTACCTACCGTCTGCCCGAGGCCCAGCTCGACCGCTTTTTGTTCAAGGTGGAGGTCGGCTACCCGACGGAGGCTGAGGAGGCGGCGATCCTCGCGGGGCATCATGCCGGGCGCGGCCCGCGTCGCCTCGAAGCCGTCGCGCCGGTGCTTACGGCGGAGGAGTTGGAGACGTACCAGGGGGTGGTGCGAAGGGTGCACGTCGAGCCGAACCTGATCGCCTACATCGCCGCGCTGACGCATCGCACGCGCGACCACCGGGCGCTCTACCTCGGCGCTTCGCCCCGCGCCTCGCTGGCGCTCATGGCCGGCGCGAAGGCCCTCGCCGCCATGCAGGGCCGTGACTTCGTGACGCCCGAGGACGTGCAGGCCGTGGCCTATCCCGTGCTAAGGCACCGCATCCTCCTTACGCCCGAACAGGAGATGGAAGGCCGCCGACCCGATGACGTCGTGAAGAACATCCTCGAAAAAGTGGACGTGCCCCGGTGAGTCTCACGACAAAAATCTGGTCTCCCCGGGGAACGCCTCGGAGAGGAGCTCTGGTCGAACGGGAAGGCGGGGGAGCATGGGTTCCGGAGAGGGGTACAAGGTCTATTGATGCGATTCGCCCATCCTCACGGCAAAGGGGTCCACGTATGATGACCGAAGACGCCGAAGTGGTTGCGCCGCCGGAAGAGGAGACGACCTCGCGGCAGAAACGAAAGACGAAGGCGCTCCACGTGCCCAGGTACAACGTGGTGCTCCTCGACGACGACGATCACACGTACGAATACGTGATCGAGATGCTCATGAAGCTCTTCGGGCACTCGATGAGCAAGGCTTTCCGCATGGCGCGTGAGGTAGACATGAGCGGACGCGTGGTGGTGGAGACGACCCACCGGGAGCGGGCGGAGTTCAAACGAGATCAGATTCACGCCTACGGCGCGGACTGGCGGATTCCGGAATGCCGGGGCTCCATGTCGGCGGTCGTCGAGCCGGCCTCGTGAGCCCGGCGGGTCGAGTCCCTCGACGGAAGGCTCGGGCGTCCAGGCTTTTTTTCGGTCCCGTTCTCCGTTATCTTGGCGAAGCGCGGAGGCCTCCGGACGGACACACGTTCCGGGCGAAACCGCGCGTCGTCTCATCCCTTCACGCAACGTAGAAGCTTCCATGAAACGCATGCTCTTTCTCGCTTTGATGGCCCTCGTGTCGGGGTTCCCGGCGCTCGGGCAGGATCTATCCTCCGAAGAACGGACGGCGATTGCCGGGGCCGAGGCGCTTGCGCCCGAGATCCGCCGGATGGCGCATGCGTTGTGGGACTTTTCCGAGACGGCGCTCGAGGAGACGCGCTCGGCGGCCCTGCTCATCGAAACGCTCGAAGCGGAGGGCTTCACGGTGGAGCGCGGTGTGGCCGGGATGCCGACGGCGTTCGTGGCGAGCTTCGGGAGCGGAGCGCCGGTCCTGGGCATCCTCGCCGAGTACGACGCGCTGCCCGGCGTGGGCAATGCCCCCGTGCCCGAACGGCAGGCGCGCGACGACGGCGTCACGAGCGGGCAGGGGTGCGGGCACAACCTCTTCGGCGCCGGGTCCGTCGGCGGAGCCATCGCCGTCAAACGCGCCATGGAGGCCGAGGGCATCCCCGGCACGGTCCGGCTCTATGGCGCCCCTGCCGAAGAAACCGTCGTGGGCAAGGTGTACATGGCCAAGGCCGGCCTCTTCGACGACCTCGACGCCGTGGTCGAGTGGCATCCGTACACGGAGACCCGCGTGGGGAATAATACCGGGCTGGCGATGAACAACTTCACGGTCGAGTTTTTCGGGCAGGCCGCTCACGGCGCCGCCGACCCGTGGAACGGGCGCAGCGCCCTCGACGCCGTCGAGATGATGGACTTCGGCGTCAACCTCATGCGCGAGCACATGCACCCGACGACGCGCATCCACTACGTCATCGCCGACGGCGGCGGCGCGCCGAACGTGGTGCCGGCCTATGCACGGGTCTGGTACTACGTCCGCGACATCAACCGGGAACGGGTGGAGATGTATTATCAAAAGGTGCTCAAGATCGCAGAGGCGGCGGCGCTCGGCACGTTCACCGAGCACCGGGTGCATCTCATCACCGGCGTTCATGAATACAACCTCAACCGCCCGCTCCAGGAGCTCGTTCAGCGCAACCTGGAGATCGTCGGTCCTCCCGTGTTCACGGAGGAAGAGCAGGCGTTTGCGCACCGGCTTCAGGCGTTCCTCGGCGTGGACGAGGACGGGTTCGACGCCGAGATCAAACCGCTGGCCGATGCCCCCGAACCCGTCAGCGGGGGTTCGACGGACGTGGCTGAGGTGAGCTATATCGCGCCTACGGTCGGGTTCAACGTGACCACGGCGGCGGCGAACATCCCGTGGCACAGCTGGGCGACGTCGGCGTGCCACGGCACGGAGGCAGGCGTCAAGGGCGCCGTGGTGGCGGCGAAGGTCATCGCGCTCACGGGCGTCGATCTGCTCACGGACGCCGACCTGCGGGCGCGGGCGCGGGCGTATTTCCTCGAACAGACGGGCGGCGCGCCCTACGTGCCCCCGATCCCGCAGGATCAGGCGCCGCCGCTCCCGGAACCGTCGAAGAGCGACGGTTGAGCAGGGATCAGGGCGGTGGAGGCAGCGTGAAGCAGAACGTCGCGCCGGCGCCGTCGGACTCGACCCATATCTCGCCGCCGTGCACCTCCACGATGCGTTTCGCCAGCGCCAGCCCGATGCCCGTGCCCTCGGTCTTGTTGTCGAGCCGTTCGAAAAGGCCGAACACCTTCTCGAAGTACTGCTCGTCGATGCCGGGGCCGTTGTCGCGCACGCGCACTTCCACGCGATCCCCCAGGTTTGCGCTCCGGACCTCGATGCGCGGTTCGGGCTGATCGCCCATGAACTTGACGGCGTTGTCGAGCAGGTTCTGGAACACTTCGCGGAGGCGAAGCCGGTCTCCGTATACCTGCGGAAGGTCGGGCGCGATCTCGAGCGTGACGCCGCGCTCTTCGACCTGCCGGGCGACGAGGGCGGCGGCTTCTTCGGCCAGTACGCTCAACGAGACAACCTCCGGCGGGTTCGTGATGCGTCCGATCCGCGAGAGCTCGAGGAGGTCGTCGAGGAGCCGTTGCATCGTCTCGGTCGCGTTGGTGATGTGCCGAATGTCGTCTCTGACTTTCTCTCGCTTGCCGGAGAAACAGTCTTCCTCCAGCAGGCCGAGGAACCCCCGGATGGTGAAGAGCGGGCTCTTGAGGTCATGCGAGACGGTGTATGTGAACTGTTCGAGTTCGGCGTTCTTGGCTTCCAACTCCGCGATGAGCCGTTCCCGCTCGGCTTCGGCGAGTTTGCGCTCGGTGACGTCGGACATCACCCCGCGCGTGCCCACGGGCTGCCCGTCCATGAGGATGACGCGACTGGAGGTGCGCACGTGCCGGACGCCGCCGCGCTTGTCGAGGATGCGAAACTCGAAGGGCTCCTTTTTGCCTTCCAGCGTGCGCTGAAAACTCTCGAAGAGCGGCTGGAGGTCGTCCGGATGAACGAACCGGGCGAACGGTTTGCCCAGCACCTCATCGACGGTAAAGTCCGAGAACCGCTCGACGGCCGGGCTGACGTAGGTGAAGCGTCCTTCGAGATCGATGGCGAAGATGACGTCCTGCATTTCCTCGACGAGCTGTCGGTATCTCATTTCGCTCTCCCGAAGCGCTTCTTCGGCCTCTCTCTGTCGTGTGACGTCCCGAAAGACGATCTGTGCGGCGGGACGCCCCCCGAAAGTAATCGGCGCGCCCATCACCTCTACGTCGATTCTGGTCCCGTCGAGGCGTATGAATTGCTCCAGCATGATCGACGCCTCGCGCCCATGATGGTAGAGTTCCTCGACCCGGGTCCTGGCCAGGTCATGATACTCCTTGTCCAGAAAATCCCAGATGCTTCGTCCGAGGAAATCGTCCGGGGAGGCGCCTCCGAGGGTGTGGACGGCCGCTTTGTTCATAAAAACGATGGTTTCGTTTTGATGAACGCCGATGGGAAGAGGAGATCGCTCGACGAGCGCCTCGTAGCGGCTTTCGGTTTCTCGGAGCGCGGCTGCGGTCCGGGACGGTGCGACCATGCACTTCCAGAGGGTGGCGAGGTGGGATTTGAATCCCCGGAGGCGGTTCATCGGTTCTTTCGAAGATCAACGGCGGCGTCACAGCAGTGGGCCGGTGGCGGGTCCGGTACGTAAAGATAAGGGATGGCCGTTCCGAAAGGGCTATCCGGAAACGATGAAATCGAGCGAGGGCCCCGGGCACTCAACGGTCGGCGTTCGCCTCGGCCAGAAAGGCTTCGTACAGGCCGGTCAGCACCGGTTGCGCCACCCGGTATTCCGCAACGATGAGTTCGACGTATCCGGCCATGGGTTCGGAGAAGGGGGCGTCCCGGGAGCTCGCCTCCAGCGCTTTGCAATAGGAGGCGAGGCGCATGTGTCCGATCACTTGACTGCTCGATTTGAGAGAGTGTGCGGCGTTATGGAGGCCCGGGGCATCCCGTCTGTTCCGATGCGCCACCAACGATTCGAGGAGCGTCGGAGTGGTTTCCAGATAGCTTTCGAGCAGCGCCGCCAGAAAATCGGGCGCGGCGTCGTCGAGGTCGAGGAGGTGTCGCCGGATGGCGCGCCGGAGCGCTTCGGTGTCTCGCATCGGAGGGGTGGGCGCGCCGGGATATTCGATGAAGAAGGACACGGTAGAACTTCGGAAAGGATGCGAGGAGATCGTTTCGGGTGTGGGGACTCTCGTGCGCGCTCTGAGTATCGACGGTTGTGAGAGAACCTATAGAGGGGCCGGCTCAGGTCTTGTGAACCCCCTTCGGGAATCAGTCGGGAAGGGGGGCTCCGGCCTCTTCAATTCGCAATGATCGTGTCGAGCGGAACCCAGATCTCCTCCATGCGATAACCTGCGCCCACGAAGCCGAAGCCGTTCTCCACGTTCGACATCACGCCGGGCTGCACGAGGACTTCCGCATCGAAAACGCCGCCGGGCGGTTTCCACTCCGCGTTGGCGGCGATCATCCGGATCTTCAATGAAACGATTTTGAGCGGCGTGCGGGGGTCGAGGGGGAACCGACGCTTCAGTTCTTCGCGGATGATGCGGACGTCCTGCGCCACGTTGAGTTCGAGGAGCCAGCCCTCGGGGGTGAGCCGTTGCCGTCCGTCGTACGAGAAAGAGGCCGTTTCGCGCCGGATCTCGGCATTGGATCGGAACCGGAACGTGTAGGTGATCTCGATGCGGATGAGGTTCGGCACCTGCGGCGGCACGATGATGGAGAAGAGGGGGGGCGGCGTTTGCGTCTGGGGAGGGAGGATCATCTCGGCGAAGGGCGGCACGGTCGCCTCCACCTCCGTGACGGCGCCGTCGGAGCGGGTGACTTCGAGACGGAAGCGGTGGCCGAACGTCGCGGGGAACGGCGCCCAGAAGACGTGCGCGTATTGTCCGTTCTCCTCCTGGATGAGCGAGTCGCGCCAGGCCTGTTCGGAGCCGGCGGCGAGGTCGAGCGAGCGGAAGCGGGCGTCGAGGGGGACGGGCGCGGCGGGGGTGAGCACGGTCTCGATGGGGAAGACGCGCACCCACTGCGTGTCGGCCTGCGGGGTGAGCACGCCGAAGAGCGTGAACGGGCGTTCCGTGCCGAGCACGGCGGTGACGTCTTCTTCGCACCCGGCCGCCAGCAGCCCCAGGAGGGCGAGCAAGGGGAGGCACGCGCGGAGCGGGCCCCTCCGGTCGCGCGCCCGGGCGATCGGTCGCTGCGCATCGTGTTCGTTCGTCGCCGTCATTCGAATGCGAGTTTGAGCCCGAAGGAAGGGAAGAGCGGCAGCTGATCGGCTCTTCGAAGCGTGAACACGTCGAAGAAAAAGATATTGCGGCGGTCGTACACGTTGATGAGGCTAAACTGAGTGGTGAGGGTGGCGCGTCGGAAGTGGAAAGCGCGCTCGACGGAGAAGTCGAGCCGGTGATAGGTGGGCAGCCGGGCATTGAAGGGGCGCTCGTAGATGACGCGCCGGGAGCCGGGGATGCGCGCGGCGCTCCGGACGTCGTCGATGAGGGCGAAGCCGTCGAAGCCGATGGCCTGACTGAAAGGCAGCCCCGAGCCGAAGGCCCACCGGGTCGAGACTTCGAAGCCGTAGAGCTTGACGCTCGCCAGGGCATTGAGCTGGTGCCGGCGGTCGTGGGGCGGATGGAAGGCGAGCGTCTCGGCGCCGTACCAGAGCCGGAGCGAAGCCTGCCGCGCCTCATACCGTGTGTTCGAGAAGCCGTACGTGAGGTAGGCGTAGAAATGCGGTCGCCGCACCTCGGCGCGGAGGTCGAAGCCGTACGAGCGCCCGGTGGCGGGCTGGAGGTTGGTCGTGAAGCGGGGAAAGGCCGTCCACTCGGCGATGAAGAGGTTCGAGAGCTTTTTGTAGAACCCCTCGGCGGAGAGTTCGAGCCAGGGGGCGGGGGTGACGCGGTAGCCGAGCAGGCCGTGGAGGGCGCGGGGCGCGCGTCCGGCGCGCACGTCGTCGAGGTCGGTTCGGGGGCGGGGCACGTTCGTCCAGGCCGTGAACACGCTCGCGGCGTCGCGGCGGTCGCTCAGCCCGAGGACGGCCTGATGATAGACGCCCGCCGCCGCGCTCACCTGATGCGGTCCACGAGCCCAGATGATCCGGAGGCGGGGTTCGAGAAACGGATCGAAACGGACGTCAAAGAACTGTACGCGCAGGCCGGGGCGGATGCGGATCCCCGATCCGACGTGCAACTCGGGTTCCACGTACACCGCCGCGTGCTCGAGCCGCTCGTTCCGGGCCTCGATGTTCTGGTACAGCCCGCCGAGTGCGCTTCTGAGCTTCACGATGCGCAACGACACCCCCAGGTCGGTGTCGCTCTTGTCGCCGAAAAACGTTGCGTCGGCGGCGAAATGGAGGTTTTCGACGGTCGATGAGCGGACCGGGGCGTCGCGGGGGCCGAGTTCGGTGGGCAGGCGCGAGAAGGAGATGCGGGCGTCGAGCATGAGCGGCGTGACGCTCGGGAGGCTGAGGAAACGCACCCCGGCCGCCACGTTTTTCCAGCGCACCTCATCGGGAGGGAGGCCGCCGGTGTCGCGGTCGAGCACGCCCCGGTCGTGCGTGCGGAGGAAGATCGCCGAGAGCCGGCTCGAGCGGCTCACGATGCCGTGGAGCTTGACGAAGAGGTCGCCGAAGGCGAAAGGGAGCGGCTCGCCGACGAGCGATTCGGCGCCGCGCTCGACGAGCGACTCCCGCACCGAGGCGAGCACCGAGAGCCGGTTCCTGAGGATCGGTCCTTCCACGCGGGCGGCGCTCACGAACGGCGAGAGGGTGGCCGCGCCGGAGAAACGCCGGTTGTTGCCGTTGCGCGTCGTCACGTCGATCACCGAGGAGATCCGCTCACCGAACTTGCTCCCAAAGCCGCCCGCATAGAGATCGGTGCGGTTGATGATGTCCGAGGGGAACGCGGAATAGAAGCCGAGGATGTGGAAGGGTTGATAGAGGAGAATGCCGTCGAGGAGGACGAGGTTCTGGGAGGGCTCGCCGCCCCGGACGAAGAGCTGCCCGCCCCGGTCGCCGACGGAGACGACGCCGGGGAGCGAGGTGAGGAGCCCCGCGAGGTCGCCCGAGAGGTCGGGCGTGGGGACGAGGTCGATGTCGCGGGGGCGGATGGTCTGCTGCCCGGCGGTGACGCGCGCCGCGCCGGTCGTGCGCTCCGCCTCGACGAGCACCTCGCCGAGCGCGGCGTCGCCCGGGTGAAGGGCAAGGTTGAGCGTGCGCGTCTCGTCCGGTCGGAGGTCGAGCGTGTCCGCGATGGGACGGTATCCGATGAACGAGGCGCGGAGCACATACCGTCCCGGCGCGAGGTTCGGGAGGAAGAAGAGCCCGTCCCGGTTCGTCACGGCTCCCCGGAAGGCGCCCTGCGCGTCCCGAAGCGCCACGTTGACGAGCTCGAGCGGCTGACCGTCCGTCGCGTCGATGACGTAGCCGCGCAGGGTGGCCGTCTGGGCCCGAGCGCCGGCGGCGCAGAGCAGGGCAAGCGCAAGCGCCGTCGCCGCCGGCCGCAACGTAAACGCGGAAGGCGCGGCGACGCGCGTCCGTGAAAGGCCTGTTCTCCGGAACCGGGGCATACGGCGCTCGGTGGCGTGTGCACATGCTTCGTCACGCGCCAAGGTAGGCATCGGCGGGGAAGAAGGGGAGGGCAAAAACCCACGACGTTAAGTCATGCCCGGCGCAAGAGCCTCCTCGAACGACGGCGGTCTACGGGTTCTGTTGCTTCACGCGTTCGATGATCTGCTCGAAGGCCTGGAGCGGCTGTGCGCCGTTGAGGAACTCGCCGTTGATGAAGAACGCCGGCGTGCCCGTGACGCCGAGCTCCACCCCGAGCGAAGCTTCGGCATCCACCTTTTGCGCAGCCGCCACATATTCGGGCGAGGAGGCGTCCTCCGCGCACGTGGCCCACGTGTCGAGGTCAACCTGCGTGCCGGCAAGCGCCGCCCGCGTCTGTTCGAGCACGTTTCCTTCATTCACCTGATTCTGGTTCTTGAAGAAATAGTCGTGCAGTTTCCAGAAGGCGGAAGCGTCCTGCTTGGCGGCGCACACCGCGCCGATGGCGGCCGGACGCGCCCACGGGTGGAAGTTGAGCGGGAAGTGCGCATAGGCGAGCTTGACGTCCTCGGGATACTTGGCCAGCACCTGCTCGACCGTGCCCGAGGCCCTCGCGCAGTACGGACACTGAAAGTCTGAGAACTCGACAATGGTGATCGGAGCGTCGGGGTTGCCGCGCACGGGGAAGTCTTTCACGGCCGCCATGAGCCTGGCCTGCTTCTTCTCACGCTCGGATGCTTCGGCGCTCGCGATCTCTTCGACCGACAGGCTCACGTCCAGCGGACCCGCGGCGATGAGATAGAGCTGCTTGTCGTCCGTGGTGACCAGAAATTCCTGGGACTGACGACCCCGCTGGGCCAGGTACGTGAAACTGCCGCGGTCGAGGCCGGGGAGGGCGCTCGGCACGAGGTCTCCCATCTGGGGATCGAGGCGGGCGAGCTGGGGGAGCTGGTGGGTCAGGTTGGCAAGGATCTTCGCCTTACGGGCTTCCGTCACGTCCGGAGTCTGACCGTTGACCCTGGGGTTGCAACCCAGCATCAGGGCCGTAAGCGCGGCCAGCGCGAAAAACTTTTTCATGTATTCGAAGAACGTCAAGGTGAGCGTAGATTAATTCCCGAGGCGACATCGACCGATGCGGCCCTGGGGGTGAGGGAAACGAAAGTCCGAAGACGAAGCGCTCTCGGATTCGGGACAACGCCCAATTTTAGCGCAAAGGCCCCGCTGGGTTCCGATATTCCGGGAGACGCGAAGCAATTGTCGGAAAATGTGTGAAAGAGCCTGAGAACGGGAAACTGAAGCGACGGGCAAAAACATTTTCTTTTCCGCCGGGTTAGCCGTCGAGCACGTTTGAGAAAGGGATCGGGTTATGAAGACACGGCAGGCATGGGTGGGACTCGTGATGGCGTGCCTCGTGGCGAGTGCGCCGGGACGGCTGAGCCGGGCGCAGACGCGCGTGGACGGCGAACGGCTCTTGCGACACGTGGAGACGCTCGCGAGCGATGCTTTCGCCGGGCGCGCCACGGGCACGAAGGGCGGGGCGAAAGCGCAGGCATACGTGCAGCGGGCCTTCGCGGACCTCGGCCTCGAACCGTTCGGCGCATACGCGCACCCCTTCAAATACGAGACCCGGGGCGGACGGATGATCGAGGGGGGGAATGTGCTCGGCTTCGTGCGCGG
>JALSSK010000347.1 GCA_026984335.1 Rhodothermales bacterium | reverse complement strand
CGCCGGCTCCGGTGACGAGGATGCGTTTCATGGTCATGAGGCGACGCGGATGACGGGCTGCTTTTTATAGGCGGAGGCGCGGATGGCCACGTCGAGCACGCGGAGTCCGTCCTCGCCCGTGATGGCTGGAGGGGCGTCCGTGGCGACGGCGTCGAGAAAAGCCTGAAGTTGCGCCAGGAGCGGTTCCCGGTGCCGCACGTACACGTCGCGCACGAGGTAACTTCCGTCGTCTCCCGAATAGCGGCTCGACTCCTGCACGTGGCGGGTGAGCAGATCGGCGCGAATGAGGCGGTCAGCGGTGATCACCTGAATCTCACGCGCTTTGTACGGAGTGATCCAGTTGGCCGTGAGCTGCGCGCCGACGCCGTTGTTCATCCGGAGAAGGATCGACGCCGTGTCTTCGAAGAGATCGAAGTTGGCGGACGTGACGCAGTACACCTCCTCGACGGTGGAGCCGGTGAGGAAATGCACGAGGTCAATGTCGTGCACGGCCATGTCGATGATGACGCCCGCGTCTTTGATGCGCGGCGGTCGCGGCCCTACGCGGACCACGTTGATCGAGATGATCTCTTCGGGGCGAACGGCCTTTTTGATGGCCCGTACGGCCGGATTGAAACGCTCGATGTGCCCCACCATCAGCTTGCGACCGGCGCCTTCGGCGGCGCGGATCATCGCTTCCGCCTCGGGCCGCGTCGCGGCGATGGGTTTTTCGACGAGGACGTGCAGCCCCGCTTCGAGCGCCTGAAGCACGATCTCGTGGTGAAGGGAGGTCGGCGCAGCCACGCTGACGGCCTCGATGCCCGCGTGGAGGAACCCGTTGAGGGTGGGAAAGGCCCGGCAACCGAAACGCCCGGCGCACGCCTCCGCGCGCGCGCGGTCTGCATCGAAGACGCCCACGAGGTCGGCTTCCGGGAGCTCGGCGTACACGCGGGCGTGGTTGGCCCCCATCGTCCCGACGCCCAGCACCCCCGTTCGAATCTTGTCAATCATAGAGGCACAGAGTCTCGCGCCGCCGGCCGTCCTCCCGGACGCGCCTTCGCCGCACTTAGATGAAATTCCTCGCTCCTCCCCGGTGCATGACCTGTGCCAAGTCGACGAAAAAGCTGCGCGCCCGACCGGAATGGGGCTGTTTCGTCCAAAATGCAAACAATTCTTTCGGGAGGACGGGAATTTTTCCCACCTGATCGCGACGGGCATCGCCCCTCTTTGGTCCGAAATTGCCCGTCGGGGGCAAAATGTTCTCCCCGCGCGTAGAGGGTAAACCGTCCCCCTTCCCTCCACTCGAACCTTCCTCCTTCCGATGCGACGCCTCTACGTCACCCGCGATCTCCACCGGGCGCTCCTCCTTCGTCAGGCCCTCGAGAACCACGGCATTGCCTGTGCGATCCTCGGCGAGCACAGCTCGTTCGGGGCTTCGGCTTTCGGGGGGCTGCTCGAACGCCGTTTGGAGGTGTGGGTGATCGACGCGGAGGCTGCGAAGGAGGCGGAACGCGTGATCGAAGCGCTCTTCGCGGAGCGTCCGGAAGAAGCGGCATCCCCGACCGGCTGGACGTGCCCGGGATGCGGAGAACGGATCGAGGCGGCGTTCACGGCGTGCCGGCGATGCGGGCGCGAACGCGCATGAGTGCGATCACGGCTGAGGTTCCGGCTCCGGCGTGCGGGGGTCGAGGTTGAAAAACGCCATGAGCGCTTCGAAGAGTTTCGGATGGCGGCGCGCCAGCCTGTGCGGGCGCTCGAAAAAGTTTTCCACCGCCACGGCAAAGAACTCGGCGGGGTTCGTGGCGGCATACCGGCGGAGCAACGACCGCCCCGTCTTGACGCGGTGCATCTCCCGATGGACGAGCTTGATCCAGGCCGCCGCCGAGGCGGGATCCATGAGGGAAGGGACGCCGTCGGCGAAGTTGTTGTCGTAGTCGAGGAGGTGCGCCAGTTCGTGCAGCACCACGTTGTTTCCGTCGGCGGGGGCGGCCCAGCCCATCTCCATCGCCTTGACCGAGAGGATGACCGGTCCCTGCGCGTGGACCATCCCCTCGTAATGCGCCTCGCGGGTATCGTAATAGTCCTCGTCGAAGTGGTCGGGATAAAAGAGGAAGGAGCGGTTCGTCGAGAACGCCCAGTCGGGGCGGCCGTGGAGCATGAGCGCGGCTCCGGCGGCCACTTCGAGCAGGAGTTGGTCCGTGATCTGCACGCCGTCGACGGCCTCGAAGGTCTGGTCGGCGAT
>JALSSK010000346.1 GCA_026984335.1 Rhodothermales bacterium | reverse complement strand
AAACGGACGTACACGCTCGGGTCCTGCACCTCCCGGTATCCGAGGCTCACTTCGTGCGAGGAGAGCACCGTGCCGGAGCCCGGGCTGTACCACTGAATCTTGTAGCCTTTGTAGAGCAGCCCCTTCTTGTAGATCTGTTTGAGGAGCCACCAGACCGTCTCGATGTATTCGGTCTTGAAGGTGACGTACGGATGATCGAGGTCCACCCAGTAGCCCATGCGCCGCGTGAGGTCGTCCCACAGCGCCTTGTACCGGAGGACGCTCTCCCGGCAGGCCGCGTTGTACTTCTCGATGCCGTACTCCTCCACCTGATGCCGCCCTTCGAGGCCCAGCTCCTTCTCCACCTCGATCTCGACCGGCAGCCCGTGCGTGTCCCACCCCGCCTTCCGCTCGACCCGGAAGCCTTTCATCGTCTTGAAGCGGCAGAACGTGTCTTTGATCGTCCGCCCCATCACGTGATGGATGCCCGGACGCCCGTTCGCCGTGGGCGGGCCTTCGTAGAAAGAGAACGTCGGCGCGTCCTCGTGCTGCGCGATGCTCTTCCTGAAGATGTCGTGCTCGTTCCACCAGCGCAGGATCTCCTGCTCCAGACCCGGATGATCGAACCGCTTGATTTCCTCGAATGCTTTCATCGATTTCACGCGCGCCGGCCGGCTGTTTTTCGAGATAATGGGGACCTCACAGAAGGTGGAAAATACGAAGAGCCGCCCTGGCGTTTCGGGAAAAAACGCTGAAGGCGGAAGAAGGGCGAATGGGCCGAAGCGGAGACGGGCGCTTTCGTTTCGGAGACGGAATCGAACCGGGAAAGCCGGCCCTCAGTCGATGCCGAGGTCGAAGCGGCGGCGGAGGTCCTGCACGTAGAGGCCGAGTTCGTTGCGCACCTCGAAGGCCTGTTCGTAGAGCCGCCGGTACACGTCCGCCGGGAGGTACGGGACGCGCTTCATCTCCCGGAGGAGGTCGAGCGCCTGGTTGGCCGCCTTCAGCCCGCGCTTGGCGCAGGCGATGTTGCCGCCGAGCATGTCGCGCTCGAAGCCGATGCCGTACCCCTTGGCGATGTTCGCCGGGATCTGCGTGACGTACGTGCAAAACTGCACGAGCGTGCTGTCCTTGATGTCGCCGGGGAGCGCATGGGCCCAGTCGAGCACGTCGTTGGCGAGGGCGAACGCGCGCTGATAGACCGGCAGGTCCCGGAAGCCGTCGAGGTCCTCGTCGAAGAAGTCCTCGTCGTCTTCGTAGGCGTCGGCGTCGAGGGTGAACCACTCGGGCGCGTCTTCGTCCGGCTCTTCCTCGTCGTCGAAGAGAAAGGCGATGGCCTGATCTTCGGGTAAATAGCCCTGACCGTCGAGGAACCTCCGGAGGCTCTCCTCCCACGCATTGCGGGCGGCGGCGTCATCCTCGTCGGGCAACGGGTGATCGGCGAGAAACGTGAAAAGCAGGTCCATGAAGCGATCCACGCGCTTGTCGTTCTCGCGGAGAAAAGCTTCCCACCGGTCCTCATCCCAGATTTCATCGTCGTACATAAGCCCGCACGTCCGTTCGTTTCCTGGCCTGTCCTTATCCCGCCACCGGGGCGCCGACCGTTTCCACGACGGCTTTCATGAGGGCCGTCAGGTTGGGTTCGGCTTCGGCGGCGGCGGCGAGCACCTCCTCGATCGTCACCGGTTCGAGGGCGTCGGGGAAGCATTCGTCCGTGATGACGGAGACGGCCATCACGCGGAGGTCCATGTGGCGCGCCGCGATCACCTCGGGCACGGTGCTCATGCCCACCACGTCCGCGCCGATCTGCCGGAGGAACCGGTACTCGGCGCGCGTTTCGAGGTTCGGCCCCACCACGGCGGCATACACGCCCTGCTGCAGCTTGATCCCGCGTTCGAGCGCCCGTTCCTCGGCGATGCGCCGGAGTTCGAGGTCGTAGGGCTCGCTCATGTCGGGGAAGCGCGGTCCCCATGCGTCGACGTTCGGACCTTCGAGGGGGTTGTGTCCCTGAAGGTTGATGTGGTCGGTCAGGAGCATGAGATCGCCGCGCCGGAAGTGGGGGTTCATGCCGCCCGCCGCATTCGAGATCAGGAGGGTGTCGATGCCGAGCGCGCCCATGACCCGGACGGGAAAGACCACCTCGTGGGCGGAATAGCCCTCGTACAGGTGGAAGCGCCCCTGCATGGCGAGCACCGGCGCGCCGGCGAGCGTCCCGGCGAGCAACCGCCCGTGATGCGACTCCACCGTGGAGAGGGGGAAGTGCGGAAGGTCGTCGTACGGGATCGAGACGGCCGCGTCGATCTCGTCGGCGAGCGCGCCGAGGCCGGTGCCGAGGATGATCCCGAGGCGGGGCGCGAACGGGAGCTTTTTCCGCACTTCGGCGGCCGCTTCGTCTACGCGCGCCCGGTAGGCTGTCATGTCGATCATCGTGGAAAATCAGGTTGCTTCCGTGGTAGGGGAAAGAGCGCCGGACTCATTCGAGGTCGTCGAGGATGCGGCGTATCTTGGCGATCTCGTCGGCGGGGATGTGCTTGCTTTCGACGTGCGAGGCCTCCCCGCTCGCGTCGTCGGCCCCGCCTTCGGGCGAGACGAGCGGGCGGACGACCCACGGACGCTCATACGACGGTTCTCCGTGCTCGGCCTCGAACGGTTCGGACGCCGGCGCCTCCGCGTCTTCTCCGGCAGGATCGTGCCTCCCCTCGAACGGCGGCGACGTTTGCGCTTCGCGAGCGCCCTCCGCTTCGGGCAAGGCCTCTTCCCCGCTCTCGGCCTCCGCCTCCCCGGCGCCGTCTCCGGCGTCTTCTTCTCCGCCCATCGTCGGTTCGAGCGAGGCGATCTCGTCGGCGAGTTCCTTGAGCACGTCGTCCTCCTCATAGGCTTCCCCGGCCTCGGGCGCCTCCTCGGAGGTCGGCGCGGGCTCCGCGAGCATCCGTCCGCTCGTCGCCTCGCGGCTCTCGCCGGGCAACAGCTTGATGAAGCCGATGGGATCGTCGCCCTCATAATGGGCCAACAGTTCCATCTCGGACATGAGGAAGGCCCGGAGCCGCGCCACGATCTCATGCCGTCGGCCGGTGATCTTCGCGGCTTCGCGTTTGATCTGATGGCGTTCCTCCTCCGCCTCGCGCTTGATGTCTTCGGCGCGCGCCTCCGCCTCCTCGATCATCATCCGCGCCTTCCGCTCGGCGTTCTCGATGGCCTGCCGCGAGCTCTCGCGAGCCGTCTGGAGCGCCTGTTCGAGCGCCTCCTCCACTTTCATGTAATGCTGGAGCTTCATCTCCTGCTCCCGCATCTTTTCCTCCAGGCGGGCCTTCTCGTCCACGAGCTCCTGCCACTGGTTCGAGAGCATCTGAAGGAACGCGTGCACCTCGTCCTTGTCGTAGCCGCGAAAAGCGCGACTGAACTCTTGCTTGCGGATGTCGAGTGAGGATAATTTCATACCGGTCTCGCGGGCATCGGGTGGGTAGGCGATGGAAGGTCAGGGGCGGACGGGGGGTCTTCTGGAGGAAGATACGGAATCCGGTTCACCGACGACGCGCTCGGGTTCTTCGGGCAAAACGGGGGGCAGCTCCTCGTCGGCGGCCGCGATGGCTTCGAGGGCCTGCACACGCAAACGCAGCCGATCGAGCTCTTCGCGCAGGGCGGTCACCTGTTCGAGCGCCGCCGTCGCACTCTCATGTTCGTACTTCCGCAAGGTCGAAAGCAGCCAGGCCAGTATCGCCGTCGCCGCGAGCACGAGGGCCATCCAGATCATAATGGACAGGGGATTGGGCTTGAAGGAACGGTTGACCGCGTATGCGGCGGGAAAAGGGGCAATCAACCCCGGTGATCCCTGGACGCCGCGGCCGCGCGCCTCGGGCCGAAGATCGCGCTTCCGACCCGCACGTGGGTGGCGCCCTCCTCGACGGCGACCTCGAAGTCGCCGCTCATGCCCATCGAGAGCGCCCGGAGGCGCACCGTCGGATGGGCGGGGGCATCGTACGTCTCCATGATCCGCCGGAGCAGACGGAACTGCGGGCGCACGTCTTCGGGATGATCGGCGGGCGCCGCCAGGGTCATTAGCCCTTCGATGCGAAGATGCTCGAAGCGCGCCATCTCGTCGAGGAACGGGTGTACCACGTCGGGTTCGAGACCGAACTTGGTCGCCTCGCCGGAGACGTTGACCTGCACGAGGCACGGCAACACCCGCCCCGCCGCCTCGGCGCGCCGCTCGAGCGCCTCCGCCAGCCGGAGCCGGTCGAGCGCGTGGAACAGGTCGGCGTGGGCGACGACCTCCTTCGCCTTGTTCCGCTGAAGATGCCCGATCATGTGCCACCGCACCGCACCGCCCTCGTGACGCCCGGGCATCCGCCCCGCCTTCGCGACGAGTTCCTGCACCTTGTTCTCCCCGAAATCACGCAGCCCCTCCGAAAAGGCCGCTTCCACCACTTCGACCGGGAACGTTTTCGTCACGCCGATGAGGGTCACTTCTTCGGGCGAACGCCCGCTTCTCCGGCACGCCGCCTCGATCCTCGCGCGCACGGCGGCCAACCGTTCGGCGAGCGTCCGCACGTCTACCTGCGTCTCCATTTCAGTCATCGGGAAGGCTGCGTTTCGGTTGGCGCGGAAAGATACGCCTCATGCACAGGTTAATCACCTCACCCGCGCTTTTGATCCGATCTTTCACGCTTTGACGTCGCCCGGGGGGAAGGTGCCGTTCTCGAAAGGAAACGCGCGGACGAACCTGTGTGGGATGTGTGGGTGCGCGACCGTGACGCGAGCCGAAGGCAAACCAAGGACGCGCCGCAGGCGCACACGACGCGAGCGAACGCGAGCCCGGAGACGGCGGCCCTTCCCGCTCATCCTTCCGCACGGAGGACTTCGAGGGCCGGGCGTTCGTACACGCCTCGGCTGTTGAGCAGCCCGATGCCCAGCGTCAGCCCGGTGACGACGGCGAGCGCCAGAAGCAGAGCAACGGGCGAAACCACGAGCGGCGTATCGAAGACGAAGAACGCCAGCGCCCAGCTTCCGAGCACGGCAAGCGTCAGCCCCGTGAGCGTGGCAAAGAGGCCGAGGAACAGGTATTCGACGGCGACGATGCGGAGCACCTGCCGCCGCGACGCGCCGAGCGTCTTGAGGAGCACCGTCTCTTCGATGCGCTGAAACCGGCTCACGATGACCGCGCCCGCGAGCACGATGAGGCCGGTGAGGATGCTGAAAAGGGCCATGAACCGCACGACGAACGCAATCCTCCCGAAAATCGCTTCGAACACGCTGAGGATGAGCGAGAGGTCGATGGCGGAGACGTTCGGGAAAGCATGCACGACGGCGGCCTGCACCGCGCCGGAAGCGTCGTCGTCGGGCGCGCGCGTGAGCACCACGTCGAACTGAGGCGCGTCTTCGAGCACGCCCGTCGGGAACGTGAAGAAGAAGTTCGTCTGCATCCGCCGCCAGTCCACCGCTCGGACGCTCGCGATGCGGGTGGTCATCGGCACGCCCTGCACGTCGAAGACGACGGTGTCTCCGAGCGCCACGCCGAGGTCCCGCGCGATGTCTCGTTCCACCGACACCGGCACGACGTCCGCGTCCTCCGGCATCACGCCGATATATGCCCCTTCGACGAGCGTCTCGGCGTCGGTCAGGTGGTCGCGGTAGGTGGATCGGTATTCGCGCGTGTGCGCCCACGAGAGGCGGGCCGTCGAGTCGGCGCGCAGGTCCTCGATGGTGCGCCCCTTGATCGCGGCGATCCGCATGGTCACGATGGGGACGCGGTCGATCACGGGGAGGCCGTTTGCCCGGATGATGCCGGTGACGCCCTCGAGCTGATCGGGCTGAATGTCGAAGAAGACGAGGTTGGGCCGCCCCGCGCCTCCCGAGAGCTCGACCTGCCGGACGAGCGTCCGTTGCACGAGGAAGAGCGTCATGATGAGGAACGCGCCGAGGCCGAGCGCGAGCATGAGGATGAGCGTCTGATTGTTCGGGCGATACAGGTTCGCCAGCCCCTGCCGCCACACGTACGGCCACGACGAGGGGAAGTACGTTCGCGCGAGCGTCATGATGAGCTTTGCCACGGCGGCCAGGAGCCCGAAGACGACGGCGAGCCCCACGGCATAGCCTACGCCGACGAGAGGGCGCGGCGCCTGCGCCACGGCGAGGAGGGTGACGCCTCCGGCGAGCAAGCCGTAGAGCGCCCACCGCAACGGATCCCGCCGCTTCTCGCGCTCCGGCTCGTACGCTGAGCGGAGCGCGAGAAGCGGCGACACCTTCCGCACACCGATGAGCGGCAGGAGCGCGAAGAGCACCGTCACCCCGAGCCCGATGCCGACGCCGAGCGCGACCGACCCCCACGACACCGAAAAGGCCACGTCTACGGGAAGGAAGTCGGCAAGGAGACGGGGAATGAGCACCTGCACGCCGAGGCCGAGGAGACTGCCGGCGAAAGCGCCGAAGAGCCCCATGCTCACCGCCTGCGTGAGATACACGCCGAAGGTGGGCCATGCGCGCGCACCGAAGCACCGAAGCACCGCCACCGTCTCCACACGCTGCCGCACGTAGACGTGAACGGCGCTCGCCACACCGACGCTCCCGAGCAAAAGCGACATGAAACCGACGAGACCGAGAAAACGGTACAGGTTCGTCAATCCCTCGTCCCAGTTGTCCCGCACCTCTCCGACGGTGTCCACGCCGACGTCGGCCCGGCGCAGGCGGGGACGGAGCGCTTCGCCGAGCGCTTCCACGTCGCGCCCGTCGTCAAACTTGAAATAGACTTCGAAATCGGCGCGGCTGCCCCGGCTGAGCAGCGTCGAGTCGAGCCCGGCGATGGGCAGGTAGATGCGGGGGCTGAAGAGCATGGCCGCGTCGGCCTCACGAGGCGTCTTGAGCAGCTGCCCGGCAATGCGATACATGCGCCGCCCGATGCGAACGGAGTCGCCCACCTGTGCGCCGAACTGCCGCATGAGCGTGCGGTCGACGAGCGCGTTCGGGCCGTCGAGGTACGTCTTCGCCGCCTCGGGCGGGTCCGTCTCGACAGCGCCGTAATAGGGGTAGTCGCCCGCATGAGCGCGCACGGTGACGAGCCGAAGCCCTTTCGTTCGGGGGAAGTAGGCCATCGAGGCGAACGAGATCCGCCGCGACTGCCGCCCTCCGAGCGAGTCGATGAGCGCTTCGACCTCCGGCGGGAATGCCGCGTCCGCTTCGAGGCTGAGGTCGGCTCCGAGGAGCGTGCGCGCCTCTTCGTCCACGGCGCGCCGGAGGTTGACGCCGAAGGAGTTGATCGCCACGAGCGCCGCCACGCCAAGGACCATCGCCGAGACGAAGAGGAGCAACCTGCGACGGCTGCCGCGGCTGTCGCGCCACGCCATGCTCAGAATCCAGCCGATGCCTCCGCCCGTTTTCATGCGCCTGCCTCCTTCTCCACGGCCGCCGGCTCGGAGCGGAGGCGCTCGTCGGAAGCCACCTCGCCCCCGCGCAGGCGAAGGATGCGCCCCGTCCGCCGGGCCAGTTCGTGATCGTGCGTCACGAGCACGAGCGTCGTGCCGGCGGAGGCGTTGAGCTCGAAGAGCAGACGGATGATCTTCTCGCCCGTCTCCGTGTCGAGGTTGCCCGTCGGCTCGTCGGCAAAGAGGATGCGGGGACGGTTGATGAAGGCGCGGGCAAGCGCGACGCGCTGTTTCTCACCGCCGGAGAGTTGCGCCGGATAGTGCGTGAGCCGGTCGCCGAGGCCGACCTGACCGAGGAGATCCACCGCAGGCGCCCGCGCCTCCCGGTTGCCCCGGAGCTCGGCGGGGACCATCACGTTCTCGAGCGCCGTCAGCGTCGGGATGAGGCGAAACGACTGAAAGACGAAGCCGACGTACCGGTTTCGCACCTGCGCGCGGGCGTCCTCGTCGAGCGCGCCCAGATCCACGCCGCACAGCCGGACGCGGCCCGAGGAGGGGCTGTCGAGCCCGGCGCAGAGGCCGAGAAGCGTCGTCTTCCCGCTCCCGGACGGCCCCACCACGGCGCACGTGTCCCCGTCTTCGAGCGTAAACGTCACGTCCCGGAGCACCGTGAGCGCCTGCCCCGCGCTCGGGTACGCCTTCGTGAGTCGATCCACTTCCAATACTTCCGGCATATGCAATTTCTCTTTGGCTCGAAAAAAAAACGCAGGGGCCCCTGCGCGCACCCGCGTCGTTCGGAGCAGGAGCGCCGGCGTGGGACCTCTTTCCCGGCAATCCCCCCTCCGCGACCCGGAAACCTCGGGAAGCGTTCGCCGGTAGAGATGCGACCCACCCAGATCCCCCCTCGCCGATGCGCGCCTGCCCGCTATACCCGCTGCCCCTCCTCTGTGTTCTTCTCTTCGCGGCCTGCGCTTCGGAGCCTTCGCGTCCCGCGCCCCGGGCCGTCGAGCGCGCGGCCCCTGCCGAGACGCCCGCGCCGGAGCGCCGCACGATCCTCTTCCTCGGCAACAGCCTCACGGCGGGCCTCGGCCTCGATCCGAAACAGGCGTTCCCCGCCCTCATTCAGAACAAGATCGATTCGCTCGGGTGGCGCTTCGAGGTCGTCAACGCGGGCCTCAGCGGAGAGACGACCGCCGGCGGACTCCGCCGCATCGACTGGCTCCTCCGCCGTCCGGTAGACGCGCTCGTGCTCGAACTCGGCGGCAACGACGGGCTGCGCGGGATCCCGCCGGAGGTGACGAAAGCCAACCTCCTGGCGATCATCGACAAGGCGCGGGCGCAAAACCCGAACCTTCGCATCATCCTCGCGGGCATGCAGGCTCCGCCGAATCTGGGAGAAGCATTCACCGGGCCGTTTCGGAACCTCTTCCCCGAAATCGCCCGCGAACGCGACGTCGCCCTCATCCCTTTCCTGCTCGAAGGCGTCGGCGGCGTGCCGGAGCTGAACCAGCCCGACGGCATCCACCCGACCGCCGAGGGCCACCGGATCATCGCCGAGACGGTGTGGCAGACGCTTCGCCCGATCCTCGAAGCGATGAACGAAACGGCGGAGTAATACCGGCTCCGTTTGGGAATGTCCGTATGGCGAGGACGTATATCGTCGTGCGCCGGGAATCGCTGCCCGTCCTTCCCGCTCCCTTCTTCAGCTTTTCCGAGTCCGATTGCTCTTACCGCGCAAACTGAAGCATGCGGCTGCATCTTCTTTATAAACCCGCGCAAAGGAGCCGCAGCCTTCAGGCTGCGCCGGCGATAGCGCCGAGGCCCCATCCTGCCAAAGGTTACGCCTCCCTCAGGCACTGCGAAATACGCGCCCGCTCCGGACCACACCGGCGCGACGTCGTTTCCCGCCTCAGAGCGCCTTCACCTCGGAGATGAGCTTCGTGAGGGAGTCTTTCGCGTCGCCGAAGAGCATCCGCGTGTTCTCGTTGAAGAAGAGTTCGTTCTGGATGCCGGCATAGCCCGGGCGCATGCTCCGTTTGAGGACGATCACCGTCTTGGCGTGGTCCACGTTGAGGATCGGCATCCCGTAGATCGGGCTGTTCTTGTCGTGTCGCGCCGCCGGGTTGACGACGTCGTTCGCGCCGATGACGAGGGCCACGTCCGTATTCTCGAACTCCCCGTTGATCTCGTCCATCTCATAGAGCTGGTCGTACGGCACGTTGGCCTCGGCCAGCAGCACGTTCATGTGCCCCGGCATACGCCCGGCCACGGGGTGGATGGCGAACTTGACGGTGACGCCCTTTTCCTGAAGCAGGTCGGAGAGCTCGCGGACCTGATGCTGCGCCTGCGCCACGGCCATCCCGTAGCCCGGCACGATGATCACCTGCCGGGCATAGCTGAGCAGGATCGCCGCGTCTTCGGGCGAGGTGGTGTTGACCGTCCGGCCCTCGATGGCGCCCGCCGGCCCGCCGCTTTCGAGCGAGGACTCCCCACCGAAGCCGCCGAGGAGCACGTTGAAGAGCGACCGGTTCATCGCCACGCACATGATGTTCGTCAGGATCAGCCCCGAGGCGCCGACGAGTGCGCCGCTGATGATGAGCGCCGTGTTGTCGAGCACGAAGCCCGTGGCCGAGGCGGCCAGGCCCGAGTACGAGTTGAGCAGCGCCACCACCACCGGCATGTCCGCCCCGCCGATGGGGATCACGAGCAGAATGCCGAGGAAGAACGCGAACACCGAAAGCGCGATGACGCCATAAACGACCGGGTCCGCCACCTGAGGAAACTCCGGCGCACCGATCATCATGTAGATAATCCCGGCCAGCGAGCCCAGCGCGAAGAGCAGCGTCAGCAGACGCATGCCGGGGAACGAGACGGGGTTGCCGGTGATGCGTCCCGAGAGCTTGCCGAAGGCGACGAAGCTGCCGGTGAAGGTCACCATGCCGATGAGCACGCTCAGCCCGATGGTGAGCGCCAGCACCATGTCGAACGTTTCCGAGACGCCCGCCATCTGCGCGGCCTGCCCGGCCTCATTGCCGCTGAGCGTGATGAACTTCGCCACCTCGGCCGTGGCCACGACGGCCGAAGCCAGACCGCCGAAA
>JALSSK010000345.1 GCA_026984335.1 Rhodothermales bacterium | reverse complement strand
GTCGCGGAGCGACGGAGGGGGAATGTCTGCCTGGACCATACCTTTCCATCAAAAAGTGGCAGGTAGTTAAAGCTCAAAGATCCGCATTTCTCCGGCCTTCATCCAGTACGTTTTTTCGGACCAGCCGACGATGTGCGGGTCGCGCTTTTTGAACCATCGGAACGTGAAACAGACCCCTGCCGGGATTTCGACCTCGGCGGTCCAGTACGGGTAGTCGTCGGCATGGAGCGGCACGGCGCGGCGGGGATCGCCGCCGCCGAGCGCTTCGAGCGCGCCGAAGGCATGGATCGTCTCACCCCAGAACGTCTCGATGCGGAGCCGGAGGATCGTCTTCACCGGCGCGCCCGGCGCAGCGTCGGGCGCGGGCAGGAACCACCGGTAGCCGTACGGCGGCACGACGAGGTCGCCGGAGGTGAAAAAGAGCGTCTCGCCGGTGAGCGCGTCGCGGAAGGCGGGGCCGCGCCAGGCCGCCGGCAGGGCGGAGAGCCGGAGGCGCTCGGGCGCGCGGGAGAAGTTGGATACGACGAGGAGGCGCTCGCCCTCATACGCCCGCTCGACGACGAAGAGCCGGTCGTTCTCGGTGAAGAGGAGGCGCTCCTCGCCCCGCCCGTGGAGCGCGCGGAGGCGTTTGCGCGTTGCGGCGAAGCGTTGGAGCCCGTGGAAGAGCCGGTGCGCCGCCGTGCCCCGCTCGCGCCGTCGCTCGGCCCGTTCCCAGTCCATCCTCGGGCGATGCACCCACCGGTTGTCGGCGGCCTTGAGCGGGTCGTCGAGGTACGAGAAATCGTTGAGCTGCCCCACCTCGTCGCCGCTGAAGAGCAGGGGCGCGCCGCGCATGGTGAAGACGACGTTGTGCAAAAGCAGGAGTCGGTCGAGCGCCGCCTCGACGGTCTCCGGCGCGCCTTCGACGAGCGCTTTCTGCAATCCGGCGAGGGCGGCGGCGGCGCCGGAGGTGCGCGCCTCGCCCGTGCGCCGGTCGATCTGAAAACGATAGCCCTCGGCGTAGCTTCCGGCAAGGCGGCCCGCGTAAAAATCCGCGCAGAACAGTCGGGTGCGATGCCCGTCCTGCCCGACGGCGGCGGCGTTCTCGTCGGCGATGCCCCAGCCGATGTCGTCGTGGCAGCGGACGTAGTTGAGCCAGAGCGCGCTCGCGGGGGCGGGCGGGAGCGTGGCGAGCGCCGTGCGGAGCAGACGGGTGTTTTCGGAGGCGAGCGCGTGCCAGAGGTGGCACATCAGCGTGGCGTTGTACGCGAGCTCGCACTCCTTCTCCTCATGCCCGCCCACGCCGAGGTACCGGATGATCTCGTCCGGCGCGACGATGGCCTCGGCCTTGAAGAGCGTCCCCGGCGCGGCGATGCGCATGAGCGCGCGATAGGCGCGGAGGAGCGCGTGCGCCTCGGGCAGGTTGCGGCAGTCCGTGCCCATCTCCTTCCAGAGAAAGGGGACGGCGTCGAGGCGGAGGACGTCCGCACCCGTGTTCGCCAGAAAGAGCATCTCCCGGAACATTGCCGCGAAGACCGCCGGGTTGCGGTAGTCGAGGTCCCACTGGAAGTCATAGAAGGAGGTCCACACCCACTTCTCGATCTCGGGGACGAAGGTGAAGTTGCCGGGCGCGAAGTCGGGGAAGACCTCCGGGAGCGTGCGTTCGAAGGCGTCGGGGAGGGCGCGGTCGTCGAACATCAGATAGAACGCCTGATGCTCGGGGTCGCCGGCGAGGGCCTTTTGCGCCCACGGATGCTCCCGCGCCGTATGGTTCATCACGAAGTCGATGGCGAGGCGCATGCCCCGGGCGTGGAGGGCGTCGGCGAGGGCGCGGAGGTCCGCCGTCGTGCCCAGGCGCGGATCGACGGTGCGGAAGTCGGCCACGGCATAGCCGCCGTCGTTGGGTCCCTCGCGCGTCTTGAGCAGCGGCATCAGGTGCACGTACGTGACGCCGAGTTCCTCGAGGTACGGGAGCTTTTCGCGGACGCCCGCGAGCGTGCCGGCGAAGAGGTCCACGTAGAGCGAGATGCCGATCACCTCGGGGCTCTGGTAGTCGTGCGGGTCCGCTTCGTGCCGGGCGTCGCGGGCGCGGAGGGCGGCGCGGCGGCGGATCGCGCCCCGGAGGGCGGCGTCGAGGAGGCGGAGCGCCCACGCGGCTTGCTCGAAGGCCGTGCCGTACACGCTCGCATATGCTGCCCAGAAATCGGGCAGATGCGCTTCGAGGCGGGCCTCGAGGGCCGGCCGGTCGGCG
>JALSSK010000344.1 GCA_026984335.1 Rhodothermales bacterium | reverse complement strand
CCCTGTTCTCCGCCGTCGCCAACCGGGGCCTGCCGCTCGAGGAGATCCTCGAAGAGAAGTACCCGCAATTCCACGACTATGCCGACGACCTTCGGGCGCTCCTGCACGCGTACGCGCAGTACAAAAAGGCGCACGCGCTCATGGATTACGACGACCTGCTCGCGCGCGCGCTCGAACTCTTCGACACCGACGACGAGGTGCGGAGGCGCGTGGCGGGGCTGTGCCGGCACGTGCTCGTGGACGAGTATCAGGATACGAACCGGCCCCAGGCGACCCTCGTGCGGCGCTTCGCCTCGGTGCACGGCAACGTCATGGCCGTCGGCGACGACGCGCAAAGCATCTATCGCTTCCGCGGGGCCGACTTCCGGAACATCTTCGCCTTCCCCGAGCAGTTCCCCGGCGCGCGCCTGCTCAAGCTCGAACAGAACTACCGCTCCACCCAGCCCATCCTCGACCTGGCCAACCACCTCATCACGCACGCCGGGCAGAAGTACGACAAGAAGCTCTTCACGGAGAAAGGCGTCGGCGAACGGCCCGCCCTCGTGGCTGCGCCGGACGACCGCTTCGAGAGCCGCTTCGTCTGCCAGATGGTGCTCGAACTGCGCGAGCAGGGCATCCCGCTCAACCGCATGGCCGTCCTCTTCCGGAGCAGTTTCAACTCGTATGACCTCGAAGTCGAACTCAACCGACGGAACATTCCCTTCGTGAAATACGGCGGTCTCAAGCTCAGCGAGGCGGCGCACGTCAAGGACGTGCTGGCGCATCTGAAAGTGGCCGAAAACCCGAAGGACGCCGTCGCGTGGAACCGCATCCTTCAACTCATCGAGGGCATCGGGCCGAAGACGGCGCAGGACCTCATCGCGTGGATCACCTCGGGCGAGGAGGACGCGTTCGTGCTCAAGGATCGTCCTTTCGGGGCGAAGTACGTCGAGGCTTTGACGGCTCTTTTCGAGACGCTCCGCGCCCTTCGCCGGCCGGAGACGTCGCTCGCCGGGCAGGTGGAGGCGGTGCTCCGGTATTACGAGCCGATCCTCAAACGGAAGTATTACGAGGACTATCCGAAACGCGCGCAGGATCTGGAGCATCTCGGCGGGCTGGCGGACGGCTTTGCGAGCCGCTCGGAGTTCCTCTCGTCGCTGGCGCTCGATCCCATCGAACTTTCGGCGCTGGAGGTGGAGCCGCTTCAGGAGGACGAGTCGCCGCTCGTCCTCTCGACGATCCATTCGGCGAAGGGGCTGGAGTTTCACGCGGTCTTCGTCATCCACGCGCTCGACGGCGTGCTGCCTTCCGGCTATGCCCTCCGCGATCCGGAAGCCGTCGACGAGGAGCTTCGGCTGCTCTACGTGGCCGTCACGCGGGCCGAGACCCACCTGTTCATCACCTATCCGATGGTGCAGCACCGGCGGTATCACGGCGAGTACTTCGCCGGCCCGAGCCGGTTCATCGCCGAGACGCCGGAGCGGCTGCTCGAGCCGTGGTCGCTCGTCGAGGAGACGGCTCCGCCCGCGCTCGGCCCCGCCGCCGGACCGCCGGAGGAGGACGCCTGACCCGCCGCGGCGTCTCCCGAGGGGCCGCGCGCCTCCGGAAAACCTCGAAGCCGTGACAAAAATGCGGAACTCACAAACCGTGAATTGTCTTATCTTCCAGGGTTCCCTTCTTTCTCCCGCGTGAGTTTACCATGGACGTTTCATCCGATATCACGTCGTCGCCGGAGCCCGGCGCGCCCATCGGTCCGGCGGGGCTGCGCATCGAAGAGGCGGGGTTGGAGGTGCACGAGCTGCTCTTCACGCTCAACATGACCATTTTCAAGGAGCCGCGCATCATCAACACGTTCGACCGCTCCGACCTGATGATCCTTCTCGCGTGGATGGATGAAGAGCCTGTCGGCTTCAAGATCGGCTATCGGGAGAACCGCTTCACGTTCTACAGCGCCAAGGGCGGGGTGCTGGCCACCCACCGGCGTCGGGGGGTGGCGCGGGCCCTGCTCCACGAGATGATGGCGCGCGCTCGCCGGCGCGGCTATGCCCGCTTCGCCTTCGACACCTTTCCGAACATGCATCCCGGCATGACCATCCTCGGCCTCCTCGAAGGCTTCCGCGTCATGAAGGCCGACTACAACCCCGCCTATCGCGATTACCGCCTCCGCTTCGAGAAAAAGCTGTGAGCGCGGCGGCTGAGCAATCGTGCGCTCCGGCAGGGCATGATCCCGCGCCCGGGCGGAGATGCCGGAAACGTCGGATGCGCTCGCGGAGGCGAAGAAGGGCCGGCGTCGGGAGAGCGGGGAGGAGGCCCGTCGTCGCTCTAAAAGAGGGCGTAGATGAACGGGGCGAGCGCCGAGCCCTGCGTGAGCACGATGAGCAGGCTCAGCAGGACGAGCAGCAGGACGATGGGGGCGAGCCAGTACTTTTTTCGCACGCGCAAAAACTGCCAGAACTCACCAAGGATGCGAAGTTTTCCCATGGAAGTCGAGATCGAGGGTGTTTGGGGAGGGGAAGCGTGATACGTCCGTCCGGCGGATAGGCTCCATCCTCGGGTGATGCAACCCGGCGTCGGTGTCCGCGTACGTCACGAGGGTTGGGACCTCCGGCGCGTGGCCGTCTCGCCGCGCCTGTTCCTCCGACTCCGTTTGCTCCTCATTTGTCCTCCATGCTCGTGCGCAATTTCTTTTTCGAGATCTGGGAAGGCCTGCTGATCGCGCTTCGCGCCCTCCGGGTGAACAAGATGCGGTCGATCCTGACGACGCTGGGGATCATCATCGGGATCGTCTCGGTGACGGCCATGGCCACGGTGGTCAACGGCATCGAGAACGACTTTGAGCAAGACATGGCCGAACTGGGGGCGGACGTGATCTACATCGAGCGATGGCCGTGGGTGGGCGGGCCCGGCATGAAATGGTGGGAATACATCAACCGGCCCTACATCACGGCCGACCTCGCCGACGCCATCGAGCGGCGCTCGCGGTATGCCGTGGCCGCCGTGCCGGTGGCGAGCACGCGCCGGGCGATCTCCCATGCCAACCGTTCCGTCTCGGGCGTGCAGGTGCTGGGCACGCGGGCCGAGTACCCGCGCGTGCACACGGTCGATCTGGCGTCGGGCTATTTCTTCAACGAATTTGACGACCGAAGCGCGCGCACCGTGTGCGTGATCGGGGCCGAGGTGGCCGACCGCCTCTTCCCCGTGGCCGAACCGCTCGGCAAGACCGTCCGCATCGACGGCCATCGGTATCAGGTCATCGGCGTGCTCGCGCGCAAAGGCAGCGGCGCCGAAGGGTCGAACTCGGTGGACCGGCAGGTGATCATCCCGTTCAATGCCTTCAAAAACCAGTTCGGCGTCAGCCGGCGGGACGTCTCGGTGCAGGTCAAGGTGAGGGATGCGGCGTTGATCGAGGAGGCGAAGGACGAACTGACGGGCATCCTCCGTGTGGCCCGGCGCCTGGATGCGCGCGAAGACAACGACTTCGAGATCAACGAACAGCAGACCCTCCGCGCACAGATTGCTCCGGTCAAGACGGCCATCTACTCTATCGGCCTCGGACTGACGGCGCTGGCCCTGCTCGTCGGCGGCATCGGGGTGATGAACATCATGTTCGTCTCGGTCAAGGAGCGCACGCGCGAGATCGGCATTCGCAAGGCCGTCGGCGCGAAACGACGAACCATCCTGGCGCAGTTCCTCATCGAGGCGGTGGTCATCTCGATGGTCGGCGGCGCGATGGGCGTCTTGCTCTCGTTGCCGATCACGTTCCTCGTGCGCATGATCCTGCCGGCCTCGCTCGATCTGAGCGTGGTGGGCATCGCTTTCGCCATCTGCGCCCTCGTCGGCACGCTCTTCGGCCTGGCCCCGGCGTGGACCGCCGCCAAAGCCAACCCCATCGATGCGCTGCGGTATGAATGACGCGCCGTCTCTCGCCTACCCTTCCATGATGATTGACAGATAGATGGCCTTTTTCGAAGCTTTCCGCATGGCCTGGGATGCGCTCAGAAGCCACAAAATGCGCTCTTTCCTGACGCTCCTCGGCATGGTGATCGGCGTCTTCGCCATCATCGTGTCGGTGACGGGCGTCTCGGTCATCGACGTGTATTTCAAGGACAAGCTCCAGTTTCTCGGCGCTTCCACGTTCACCATCCGCCGCACGCCCGCCATTCAACTGGGCGAACTCGACCGGAGCGTGCGCAACCGCCCGCCGATCACGTACGAGCAGGTGGAACGCCTCAAGCGGGTCATGACCATCCCCGTGACCATCAGCCCCATCGAAGACTTTTATCTGGGCGCGGTGCGATACGGCAAGGAAGAGACCGAGCCGAACGTGGTGCTCCTCGGCACGGACGAGCACATGCTGGGCAACTTCAGTTATGAGATCGACCTCGGTCGTTTCTTCTCGGAGCAGGACGTGCAGTTCGGACGCCCCGTGATGGTGCTCGGCAGCGCCGTGGCCGAGACGCTCTTCCCGAACATCTCCCCCCTGGGCAAACAGGTGCGCATGGACGGGCACAAATACGAGGTGATCGGGGTGCTCAAGGAAAAGGGCAGCTTCCTCGGCTTCAATCAGGACAACCGCGTCTTCGCCCCCATCACACGGCTCTTCAGCCTCTACGGGCAGCCCGAGCGGAACATCGCCACGATCAGCGTGCGCGTCCACGATCCGCAGCTCATTCAGGCGGCAATGGAGGAGGTGACGGGGCGGCTGCGCGTGATCCGGAAGGTGCCGCCGGGCGAGGACAATAACTTCGAGATCGAGACGAACGACTCGATGCAGAGCATCTTCGACGCGTTCACCGGCACGCTGACCATGGGCGGGGCCGTCATCGGACTGATTGCCCTGCTGGCTTCCGGCATCGGCATCATGAACATCATGCTCGTCTCCGTCACCGAACGCACGCGCGAGATCGGCATCCGCAAGGCGGTGGGCGCGCGCAGCCGCGACATTCTGCGGCAGTTCCTCTTCGAGGCCTTTTTCCTGTGCCAGATCGGCGGCGTGATCGGCATTTTGCTCGGGGCGCTCGTGGGCAACCTGGTGGCGGTGTATTTCGACATCTCGGCGACGTTCCCGCTCGGGTGGGCCCTCGGCGCGGTCTTCATGGTGACGGCCATTGCGCTCGTTTTCGGCGGCTACCCCGCCCTCAAAGCGGCTCGTCTCAATCCCATCGATTCGCTCCGGTATGAATAGTGCCCGGGTGTTCGGGCGTTTCGTATCTTGGGCCTGCTCCTCTCACGAACGTTCCAACACACCCATGACGACGGATCCACGAGCGGCGGCGAAGCGGGCCGTCGGAGAACGCGTGGCGGCGATGGTGGAGGACGGCATGCGCCTCGGGCTGGGCACCGGCTCGACGGCGGCGCGCGCCATCGAAGCGCTGGGCCGCCGCGTCCGCGCCGAAGGGCTGCGCGTGGCGGGCGTCCCCACCTCCTTCTTCGCCGAACGCCTCGCCCGCGCGCACGGCATCCCCCTGACCACCTTCGACGAGGTCGATGGCCTCGACCTCGCCTTCGACGGCGCGGACGAGGTGGACCCGAGCCTCGACCTGATCAAGGGGCGGGGGGCGGCCCACACGCGCGAGAAGGTCGTCGCCGCGCAGGCCCGGCGCTTCGTCGTGCTCGTCGACGAGACGAAGCTCGTCGAGCGGCTCGGCGCGAAGATGCCGCTGCCCGTGGAGGTGCTGCCGATGGCGGCGACGCCGGTGATGCGCGCGCTCGAACGGATGGGGGCGCGTCCGGAACTGCGCATGGGATTGCGCAAGGACGGCCCCGTGGTCACGGACCAGGGCTTCTGGATCGTCGACGCCCGCTTCGAGGGCGGCATCGAGGACCCGGCGGCGCTCGATCCGGCGCTTCTCGCGCTGCCCGGCGTGCTCGATCACGGCCTTTTCATCGCCCGGGCGACGGAGGTGCTCGTGGGCGAGGTCGGCGGGGCGGTGCGCCGGATTCGGCGCCCGGAACCCGGATGAGCGGCTCGGGGGAGGCCTTCCCGAAAGCGCCCTTTTCAGCTCCTTTTGCAACGGGTAAAAAAAATCTCTCCGACGGTGAGCCCTTTTGGCTCGTTTTTCCGTGATAGAAGGGCAGAGGGTCCCTCTGCAGGCTGATACTAATGATAACGCAGCCGGCGCATTCCCTCTGTTCGACCTTATAGCATCTCTCAAGGGGGTCGAACGTGAAGCCCGGCGTCAGGTGGCGGCGCCGGGCTTCTTTTATGGGTCAGAGTTGGAGCGGAGGCGCGGCCCTCACCGGCCCGCAGCCGCTTGCTTGAACACCTGCCCGCCCCGCATCACGAAGCGCACGTCTTCGAGCACGTGGACGTCTTCGAGCGGGTTGCCGGGCACGGCGACGAGGTCGGCGAGGAGCCCCGGCGCGATGCGCCCCCGGTCGTCGACGCCGAGGAGGTCGGCGGCGTTGACGGTGGCGGCGCGGATGGCTTCGAGCGGCGTCATGCCCCGGTCGACGAGGGCGGCGAACTCCTTCGCATTGTCGCCGTGGGGATAGACGGCGGCGTCGGTGCCGAAGGCGATCTTGACGCCGGCGGCGACGGCTTTCTTCACGCTCTCGATGGCGAGCGGGAGCACGTACTCGGCCTTGGCGCGGATGGGCGGCGGCAGCGCGTTCAGGTCGATGGCGCCGACGAGGTACGTCGTCGGCACGAGGTACGTGCCGCGCGCCTTCATCTCGGCGATGATCTCGTCGGTGAGCATGGAGCCGTGTTCGATGGAGGCCACGCCCGCCTTCACCGCCGCGAGGATGCCCGCGCTGCCGTGGGCGTGCGCGGCCACCTTGACGCCGTGGCGCGCCGCCTCTTCCACCATCACGCGAAGCTCCTCATCGCTGTACTGCTGCGCGCCCACCGGCCCCTCGAACGAGAGCACGCCCGCCGTGGCGCACGTCTTGATGAACTTCGCGCCGTGCTTGATCTGATAGCGCACGGCCTTGAGCACCTCGTCCGGCCCGTCGGCGACGCCCTCCTTCGGTCCGCCTTCGAGGATGCCGGGCGCGAAGCCCGTCACGTCGCAGTGGCCGCCGGTGATGCCGAGGGCGTGTCCCACCGGGACGATCCACGGCCCCACGATGTCGCCGCGCTCGACGGCGTGCATGAGCGCCACGTCGGCGAAGCCCTTCGAGCCCACGTCGCGCACGGTGGTGAAGCCGGCCATGAGCGTCGTCCGCGCGTTCTTCGCGCCGCGCAGGGCCGCGTCCGCCGCCGTCTCGCGCACGGGCCGGTTCGTCCAGTCACCGGTGAGGTCGCCGGTGAGGTGGGTATGCATATCCATCAGACCGGGCAGGAGCGTCACGTCGCCGAGGTCGATCACCGTCGCGCCGTCGGGCAGGCGAGCGGGGTTGACGGCCTGAATGCGCCCGCCCTCGACCACGACGACGGCGTCTTCGACGATCCGCCCGCCGTCGACGTCGAGCATGCGGGCGGCGCGGAGCACCGTCGGCTGTGCCGCCGCCGGCATCGCCGCGCCGAGGATGAGCGAAAAGATGAGAAAGAAGCGAAAACGGGTGGCAAACATCGGGGTCCTCCTGGTTCGTTGGATCAAAATAAGCAGGTGGCGTTGGGGGTTACGGACGCCGCAGAAAGCCGAGGTCGTCGCCCGGCTGCACTTCGCGCGCTTGCTCGCCGTGGCGAAACACGCGCATGGGCTTCGGGCCGAGGAGCCGGAGCGCGCCGCCGTCGAGGCGGAGGAGGCTCCCCTCGCGCAGCCCGACGACGTACACGTCCGGGTTGACGACGGTGAACTCGACGATGCGATCCTCGCGCGTCTCGCCCATGTGGTGGTCCGGGTGGGCGTCGAGGTAATGCGGGTTGATCTGAAACGGCACGAGGCCGAGGGTGCGGAAGGACGGCGGCTCGACGATGGGCATGTCGTTCGTCGTGCGGAGCGTGGGGCAGGCCACGTTCGAGCCGGCGCTCCAGCCGAGGTACGGCATGCCCCCGGCGGCGCGAGCGCGGAGGGCGTCCATCACCCCGTTCGCATAAAGCTCGTGCACGAGGTGGAACGTGTTCCCCCCGCCGACGGCCACCGCCTCGGCCTTTCGCACCGCCGCCACGGGGTCCTCGGCTTCGTGGATCGACGGGAGGCGGTACCCGAGCGGCTCGAACGCCGCGCGCACGTGCGCCGCATAGTCGTCGTACGAGAGACGCACGCCCGCGTACGGCACGAAGAGCACCTCGCGCACGCCGTCGCCGAGGAAGTCGCAGAGGGGCGCACGGGCGTGCTCCAGATAGCCCATCCCGTAGTTTTTCGAATTGCTCAGAAGCAGGAGGCGCATGGGTTCGTGTGCGATGAGGAGCGGCGTTCCGGAGGTCCGTCAGATGCCCGAGGCGATGAGCAGTTCGATGTCGCGATGGGGCATGCCGAACATGGCGGCGAGGCTTTTCTTCGTGAGGTGGCGGCGGTAGACGTACGTGCCGTTGCGCAGTCCCACGTCTTGCCAGAGCGCTTCGTTGATCGAGCCCGCTTCGCCGATCTTGATGAGGTACGGCACGAGCACGTTCGTCAGCGCATACGTGGCCGTGCGGGCGGCGTTCGAGGGCATGTTCGGGATGCAATAGTGGATGATGTCGTGCACGACGAACGTCGGCTCGGAGTGCGTGGTGGGGCGGCTCGTCTCGATGCACCCGCCCTGATCGATGACGGCGTCGACGATGACCGATCCGGGGCGCATCATGGCCACCATGTCCTCGGTGACGACGATGGGAGCGCGTTGCCCGGCGGCCATCATCGCGCCGATGACCACGTCCGCGCGGGCGACGGCCTGCCGGATGTACTGCTCGGTGGCCATGGCCGTGGTGATGCGGCGGTCGAGGTAGTGCTCCATGACGCGGAGCGCGCCGAGGTCGTTGTCGAGCACGATGACGTGCGCGCCGAAGCCGAGGGCCGTCCGCGCCGCCCACTCGCCCACGACACCCGCGCCGAGGATGACCACCGTCGAGGGCGGCACGCCGGAGATGCCGCCGAGCATGACGCCCTTGCCGCCGCCGCCGCTCTCGAGATAGTGCGCCGCGATCTGCACGGCCATCGACCCCATGATCTCGTGCATCATCCGGACGATGGGCAGCGAGCCGTCCGAGTCGCGGATGAACTCGAAGCCGATGCCGGTGATGCCGAGGTCCATCAGGCGGCGGAGAAAAACCGGGGAGGTGCCTCCGAGGTGGAGCGCCGAGATGAGGATCTGTTTCTCCTGAAGATAGTCGAGCTCCTCGTCGCTCGGCGGTCCGACCTTGACGATGAGCTCGCATTTGCCGTACAGGTCGGCGGGGGAGGTCATGATTTCGCCGCCCGCCTCGGCATACTGCACGTCGCTGAAGTGCGCCTGCGCACCGGCGCCGTTCTCCACGTAGACCTCATGCCCGTTCGCCACGAGCGTGCGCACGCCGCTCGGCGAGAGCGAGACGCGGCGTTCTTCGTTCGAGACCTCACGCGGGACGCCGATGCGCAACGACGTTTGTCCTTCACGCGTGCGAAGGGGCTTCTCCATCGTCAGCAGCCCGCGTTCGAGCGTGAATCCCTGTAGCGCCGGAACCTCCATAAAGTCTCGGGGAGAAGATGAGGGGAGCAGATGAAAGGCGGGGCAGCGCCTGCGGATCCGGCAAATATACGATATTCGACGGACTAAACGCGGATGCCCGGCCCGATCTGCTTCGGGAAAGGGAGCGCGCACGCGCCGGTTCGCCACGAGCCGCGCGAGACTTCACGAGAAGCGGGCGCATGGTCTATATTCGAAAAAATCATCCCGCGTGAGCCTTTGGGTGTCGAAAATCCGTAGTAATAAGGATGAGGGCCTGAAATCAATCACACCTTCCGGTTCTCACTGTTACGACCTGGAAGGCGCCACACCAGAATTCGCGGACAGGAATGGATCATGGAAAACAACGTGCGCAAACCTCTCTTCCTCATCGCCTTTCTGGTTTTCAGTCTCACCGTCGCGGGCTGTGACAATGACCTCGTCGGACCGGAGAACGAAGACCTGTTGGGCACCTTCATGATCGAGCGGGTCGATAATCGTCCCGTTCCCTTCATTCCCATCCGGGAGGACGGCTGCGAGGTCGTCTACACGGGGGGATGGCTGACCTTCCATGCCGACGGGGAATATGAGATGGAAACGGACGTGCAGACGCGCATCTGCGAGGGAACGGAAAACATCACCACGCTCAAGCGGCTCAATTACGGAACCTACGAACGGGACGGGAAACGGATCTTTTTCACCCCGGCCCGTGAGGGTCTGAGCGAGCCGTTTGAAGGGTCGATTGCCTCCGACCTGGTGGATGCGCTGGTGGTCAACGTCTATGGCGCGGAGTACAAATTCGAGCGGCTGGTCGTCGGCAGGCCGGACCCCGCCAGTTTGCTGCAAGCGCTGGAAGACGAGGCGCGGCGCTTCCGGTCGTTGCCCACGGCTCAGCCGCCCGCGCCGAGCCACTGATACGTCAGGATCCCGGCGGCGACGGCCACGTTGAGCG
>JALSSK010000343.1 GCA_026984335.1 Rhodothermales bacterium | reverse complement strand
ACCGACCGCAAACCCGTCCGAGGCTCCGCGCCAAAGTAAGACATATGACCAACTTGTGCCTCCTCCGAAGCACAGGCCGGACATTCTCCGGCAAAATCTGCCCGGGGGCCCCGGATTGGGGGTTCACGACCAGGGAAAATAATTCCACCCCAGCCAGTACATGCCCAGGTCGTTCATCAGTTTGGTGAACTGCGAGAAGTCAATGGGTTTGACGACGTAACTGTTGACGTTCCGCTCATAGGCACGGGCCGCATCCTTCTCGGCCGAAGAGGTGGTCAGAATGATGACCGGGATGCGTTTGAGTCGCTCGGATTCCTTGATTTGCCGCAACACCTCCAGCCCGTCGATGCGAGGGAGGCGAAGGTCGAGTAGGATGACGTGCGGTAGGGTGTGGTTTTCCTGCGTTGCATAGGCCCCTTTGGCGAAGAGGTATTCGAGGGCCGACTCTCCGTCGGAGACATGGACGATATGATTGGCAATGCGATGCGCCTCGAAACTCCGCACCACCAGTTCCGCGTGGGCCGGATTGTCCTCTACCAACAGAATTGTGAACGGCTCACCAGTCATGCTCTTTCTTCGGGTTTCAGTTGAGGCGGTCCCTCACGGGGTGTCCGCGGAAAGGATCCGCAGGCCGACCGATCGCTCTTTTCCGCGGAACCGTCGGCCTCATCTCGGTTTCACTCCTGCTTCTTCGCGCGCTCCGATGGCCTTTGTCATCGCGACGAGCCGGTGCGAACCGACCCATTTCGTAGCCGGGACGGTTGTATAGCCCAGTTTCCGGTAGAAGGGGATGCGTGCTTCGTGGGCTTCGAGGTAAACGCCGCTCATTCCCTCACGGACAGCGAGGCGTTCGAGCGCCTCGACGAGGCGCCGCCCCAACCCCTGTCCGCGAAACGCAGGCAATACGGCGACGCGAGCGATGTGCCCGATGTGGTCCGCCCGCGCCGACAGCCTTCCCGTCCCCGCACACGTCTCTCCCATGAAGGCAAGCACATGAAGGGCCTCTGCATCGCGACCGTCGCGGTCGGACGCACGCGGGATGCCTTGCTCTTCCACGAATACGGCTTCCCGAATCGACAGGGCACGGCGCACGTCCGCCTCGGTCTCGATCTCCCGAAGCCGCACGCTTGGCTTTCCCTCATCCATAAAATCAGCAGCAATAGCAACCGGTAAAGACTGTTTTGAAAAGTTATCCGAAACAGTCTCGTGTCAACGCCACGGCCCTGATGGCTAGGTCCCACGGGTGAAATTCGAGAGACAAGGTAATCATCTCGGATGAAAAATCCGCATTGACCGGGCAACTCAACTTTGCGAAATTGCCGACGGGCGGTTTTCCGTCCGTTTCGTCCCCTTTCCATCTATGCATATACGTCCCGTGGCGCACACTTCCCCGTCCCATCCCGCCCCCGCATCGTCCTTCGGCTGTTCTTCGATGGTTGCCCCGATGCGTCGCGTCCTGCTGAAGCACCCGCGCGATGCGTTCCGAAGCCCTGCGCACATAGCCCGTTCCTGGCGCGCGCTCCACTACCTCGGCCCCCCCGACTTCTCCCGCGCCTGCGACGAATACGAGCGTTTCACCGAGCCCTTCCACCGGCTCGGCATCGTGATCGACTACCTCCCTCCCCACGCAGACACGGGCCTCGACGCCCTCTACGTGCGCGACGCCGCCCTCGTCACCGACGGCGGCGTCATTCTGTGCCGGATGGGCAAAGAAGCGCGGCGTCGCGAGCCGGAGGCGATGGCGGCGCACCTCCCGGCGCTCGGCATCCCCGTGCTCGGAGCCATTACCGGGGCGGGGCGGCTCGAAGGCGGCGACGTCGTCTGGCTCGATGCCCGCACGGTCCTCGTCGGCGAAGGCTACCGGACGAACGCCGAAGGCATCCGGCAGCTTGCCGCCCTCCTCGGCGAGCGGGTGGACACGGTGACGGCCGTCCCCCTGCCCCACTGGAACGGCCCCGAAGAGGTGCTTCACCTCATGTCCTTCCTCAGCCCGGTGGACGTGAACCTCGCCGTGGTGTACGCGCGCCTGATGCCCGTGCCGCTCCGGAACCTGCTGCTCGAACGCGGCTTCCGCCTCGTGGAGGTGCCGGATGACGAGTACGAAACGCTGGGTTCCAACGTGCTGGCCCTCGCGCCTCGGCTGTGCCTCATGGCGGCGGGCAACCCCGTCACCCGGCGACGGCTGGAGCAGGCCGGCGCCGAGGTGTGGACGTACGAAGGCGAAGAGATCTCCCGTAAGGGCGGGGGCGGCCCGACGTGCCTCACGCGCCCGCTCCTGCGCGCCTGAGCCTCCCCCCCTCGCCTACGAAGAAGCGTCGTTGCGGTCGAGCACCCACTCCTTCGACTTCTGGTACAGCTCCTGTCGCGTCCGGATGTTCATGCGCTTCCGGATGTGATCGATGTGATTCTGGATCGTCTTCGGGCTCCGGTTGAGCTTTTCCGCGACCTCGGCCACGCTGTCCCCTTCGCCGAGCATCTGAAAGACCTGAAGCTCCCGGTCCGTGAGCACGTCGGTGGGCGACTTGTCGACCTTGCCCATGAGCAACTGATCCTTCACCCGTTCGCTGGCGTAGATGTCGCCCCGAAGGACGGCTTGAATGGCCTTGAGGACCGTCTGCGGCCCCTTGTCTTTCATCACGTACCCGCGCGCCCCCATCCGGAGCACCCGGTCGGCGTACCGGATCTCGTCATACATCGAGAGAACGAGGATGCGAAGATCCGGCCATCGGTAACGGATGTCCTGAATGAGATCGAAGCCGCTCGATCCCTTGAGTTGAAGATCGATGACGGCCAGGTGCGGGCGCGTCTTCTCGATCCCCTCGAGCGCTTCCGGCACGTTGTCCGCAACGCCGCACACCTGAATGCCGGACGCCTCGTTGACATAGCCGGCAAGCCCTTCCCGATAAATGGGATGATCTTCGACGATAAATACACGCTCCATAACTCTTCACGGTTAGAACGGAATGGGGACGAAAGGACTGCAAAGGTCTCTTTTCGGAAACTACAATAAAATAGGGAGGAAGGGCTGATTCAGGAGCAGGAAATCACCGGATTGCGTCCTTTCTCTACTACAAAAAAACCCGGACCTTTTCAATACAATTCCCTGCGGAGCGGGTTTCACGTCATCGTTTTTCCTCTCCGCCGAAGCCTGCGCAGGCGCACCGCTCCACACGGTTCAGGGCGTCTCCGGTGCGTTGAAGTTCACCTTGAAGCGCGTCCATGAGGGAATGGGGTCCGACTTTCCGCCCCGGAGCAGATAGGCGGGCTGCCAACGCATCTCGGTCGTGGCGCGCATGGCGAGGACGTCGAGCACCGGGTGAACACCTTCGAGCTTTTCCACGGCAACGGGTTCTCCCTTCTCGTTGATGAAAACCTGCAACCGGACCTTGCCGCCGATGCGTCGTGCCCGGAGACTGTCGGGATACGGCACCGGGATGTCCGCGCCGAGCTTCCGAATGGTCCGGGGCTCCAGAAAATGCCGGCGGATGGTCTGATATCCCACCCGTTTGAACCGGTTCAGGAGCTTCTGCGGATCGCCGGATACGTCGGCGCGGGCGATTTTCGGCAAGACGTAGTGCCGGAAGAGCGAATCGATGACCTCGGGCTGATTGCGGAAGAGGCGGATCAGGCTCTGCTTGACGGCGCGGGCGAGTTGCTGGTGCGCCACGCCCGACTGCTCGGCCAACGCACGGTTTGCGGCGTAGGTCACGTCCGCTCCCAGGAGATCCATCGTCTGAAGGGTTTCGAGGTCCCGGAAGACGCCGGTGGTGTCGAGGTCGGCGCGCCACCACCGGGCGTCGTCGCCCACCCAGCCCGCGGGCGGTCCGAGGTCGGGCGCGGGCGCGGGCGAGCGGGCGCATCCGGCGACCCACAGAACGGTCAGACAGGCCAGCCCGACCAAAAGGAAACGGTCATGCGTCATAGGGAAGGTCAGATCTTTCGATGCGGAGAACGGCGGCAAAAGACCCGGCTGCCCGCCCCGTCATTTGCCCCCTAATGGACCCGTGCCTCCTCAAAAAGTTGCGCATGGAGACGACGCGGCCTCGACGACGGGAGCAGAGGCGCCGGAGAGAACCCGTCGGCTGAGCGCTTCCACGGACGACGGCATCCCCGCGCCAACGGAATGGTGCGCCGCGGCCTCACCGCTTAAGAGATGCTTTCTTCGGACGGCGCTTCCGCGAGACGGACGAAATAGCGGCGACGGTCCATCGCCACGACGCGGACCTTGCTCCCGGCCGCGATAAACTCACCTTCGGTGGCCACCTCCAGGCGCTCACCGTCGATCTCGACGACCCCCGAAGGCCGGAGCGGGGTGAGCGCCCGGCCCGTTTTGCCGAGATAACGCGCGCGCTGTTCACTCTCCCGCGCGATCAGCCGGTCGTCCCGGCGAAGGCTCGTCGCCAGGACGAAGCGGTCCCACACCCCCGAGTGCCACATGACGTAGAACAGGGCGCCGCCCGCCGCGAGGGTCCCCAGAAGCGCCAGAACACCCCCGACGAAACCGGATTCGATGAAGGCATAGCCGAGGGCAAAGACGATGAGGACGAAGCCGATGACTCCCACAACGTTCAGCCCGGGAATCAGGTAGACTTCGACTGCGATCAGAAGCAGCCCGGCCGCCAGGATTCCTATGATGATGAGCAGTTCCAAAATAGCGGGTCCGTTGTGGAATCGGGGTTCGTCAGGGTGTACGACTCATGCCGGAGATGTTTCGCCGGTGTCGGGCAGGGTCTCCACGCGGCGCACCTCCACGCGGCTTCCCCGCACGGCCACTACGCGCACCGTCTCGCCCGGCGGTATGAACTCGCCTGCCGTGATCACGTCCACCCGCTCGCCGCCGATGTCCACCTGTCCGGAAGGCCGGAGCGGCGTGAGCGCCCGGCCCGTGCGTCCTTCGAGCTCGATCGGAGTGTCGGCGGAGGTGTACCCTTCGGCGCTCGAAAGCTCGGGCGCGAGCACCAGTTGATGGACCCGTCCGGAGTCGGGAAGATAGCGCCCCAGGGAGAAGATGAGAACCACGAGCAGCACCAGCGTCACGGCCATCGTGGTGATGGCGGAGGTAACGGCCTCGCCGGAAGGAAACTCGAACCCGACGTTGCCGATCAGCCCTGCGCCGAGCGAGATCACCACGAGAACGATCCCGGAGATGCCCGCCACGCCGAAGCCCGGGATGACGAAGATTTCCAGGAGGAGCAACGCCACGCCCAGCACGAAGAGGACGATCTCCCAGCTTTCGACGAGCCCGAGCATGTAGTGCGGCCCGAAGAAGAGCGCCGCGCCGAGCAGCGCCATCAGTCCGGGGAAGCCGACCCCCGGCGTTTGAAGTTCGAAGTAGAGGCCGCCGAGCATCATCAGCATGAGCAACGACTGCATGACCGGAGAGCCGAGGAAGCGAAGCACGCGCTCGAGGCCCGTTGCGTCGTGAGCCACGCGGGGGCGCTCCGACAAACCGAAGGCGTCGATCACGGCGTCGAGCGAGGGCAGAACGGCATCGGCCACGCCCACGCCGAGCGCCTCCCGAGCCGAGAGCGTGAGCACCTGTCCGGCGGGCGAGATGCCCTCGACGTCGAGCTTCTGATCGACCATCGCCTCGGCGATGCGGGGGTCGCGCCCGTTGGCCTCGGCGGTGGCGCGCATGAGCCCGCGCATGTAGCTCTGATACTTGTCCGGGGCCGCCTCGCCGCCGGCGCCCTCGACCACCGTCGCCGCGCCGATGGACGCGCCGGGGACCATCACGATGCGGTCGGCGGCATACGAGATGAGCGCTCCCGCAGAGGCGGCGTTCCTGTCGATGAAGGCCACCGTCGGGACCGGCGCATCGAGGACGTCCTTCCGGATCTTGTCCGCCGCATCGACGAGCCCGCCGAAGGTGTCGACGTGGAGGACGACGAGCGCCGCGTCCTCCGCCTTGGCCTCATCGAGGGCCCGGTGGAGATATCGCGCCAGCCCGTTGTCGATCATCCCCTCGATCCGAACCACGTACACGGGTCCGGGCGCAAAGGGCCGGTCAAAAGCCAGCGGCTTCGGCGCGCGATCCTGCCCCTGCATCGGCCTGGCGCCGAGGAGCATCAGGGCCGCCAGCAATCCGATCCCGATCTGTCTCATCATCTGTGCCCGCTTCCATTCATGCATCACTGCCACCGCGTGCCTCGCGGATAAGGTTCCAACGGCCATCGCCCCCTCAGGGTTCGATGAGCACCGGCGTGCCGACATGGACGAGCGCCCAGAGTTCGTCCATGTGCGCGTTCCGCACGGCCACGCACCCCTGCGTCCAGTCGCTGCGCGCGCCCGTGCCGGCGCCGTGGATCTCGATCATGCCGCCGAGGGCCGTGTTCATGGGCGGCGTCCGATACTCGCGCTCCGCCCGGAGGATGGCCTCATACTGCCGCTTCGAGATCAACCCCTGACGAAGCCCGCGCTCGGCGTCTTCTCCATTGGGATAGTTGAGCACGAGGGCTTTGTAGAACTTGCTCCTCGGATTCCGGGCAGCGACGAAGAAGACCCCGTTCGGCGTGCGCCACTGATCCGGATCGCTCCAACTACCCTGCCGCTCCTTGTCGGCGAAGAAGTTGCGCCCGAGATCGGCCGGAAACGCCTTGACGAGGCGCCCCCCCCGGTAGACGTAGACCGTGCGCCGGCGCTTCGAGATGCGGACCCACACGTTCGAGAGCGCCGAGGCGTGAACGAACCCGTGCGCCCCGTCGCGGGTGCGGACGCGCCGCCAGTCCCCCCGCTCTTCGAGCAGAAAAACCGGCTCCCGGAAGCTCAGTTGCACATAGGGTTGCGTCGAATCCGGTCGGTTATAGACGATGGCTTTCCGCGTGATGGTATAAAAGACGGGCCGCGCGTCTTCTCCGATGAGGCGCATCTCCGCTTGCCGAGCCGCCGTGGGCGCGGAGACGCCGGGGAGCAGAGCTCCGAGAAGGAGCAAGCGCAGAACCGTGCGAAAAGTCACGACCCGGAGAGACTCGGAACAAAGCATGGGAAAAGAGAGCGCCTTGGGGATGAGTTCTGTTCACGCGTGAACGGGCCATTGGTTGCGGGAACGACGCCGCATCGGCCCCTTTCACTCCTTCGGCGTCAGCGCTGCGCTCAGATCTTCGACGAGTTCATCCGAGATGCCCATGGCGCTGAAGCCGCCGTCGTGGAAGAGCGTCTGCATGGTGACCATGCGCGTGAGGTCGCTCAGGAGCGAAACCACGTAGTCGGCGCAGCTCTCGGCGTCGGCGTTGCCGAGGGGAGACAGGCGCTGGGCGAACTCGTACATGGCGTCGAAGCCGTCGATGCCGGAGCCGGCGGTGGTGCGGGTCGGACTCTGCGAGACGGCGTTGATCCGAATGCCCCGTTTGCCGAGCCGGTACCCGAACGCGCGGACGATGCTTTCGAGCAGCGCCTTCGCGTCGCCCATCTCGGAGTACTTCGAGAAGATTCGCTGCGCGCCGATGTAGGAGAGCGCCACGATGGAAGCGCCGTCGGCGAGCGCGCCCGTCTCGAGCGCGTGGCGGACAATGCGGTGCAGGCTGATGGCGGAGATGTCGAGGGTCTTGTGATACCAGTTGTAGTTCAGCGCTTCGTACGGTTTGTTCTTCCGCACGTTCAGCCCCATCCCGATGGAATGCACGATGAAGTCTATCGAGCCGTACGTCTGCTTGACCTCTTCGAAGAGCTTCGCGAGGTCCTCGTCGTCGGTGGCGTCGGCCCAGAGGATGGGACTGCCGGTGCGTTCGGCCAGAGCGTCGAGCGTGCCGAGCCGCCGGGCCACGGGCGCGTTCGAGAGCGCGAAACGCCCGCCCTCCCGGTGCACCGCCTCGGCAATGGCCCACGCGATGCTGCTTTCGTTGAGCGCTCCGAAGATCACACCGGATTTCCCTTCGAGCAGACCATATCCAGATTTTCCCATGGATGATTCGGTTCTTGGCTTGGAGATTGGTTCGGATACGGCGCATAAAGTAATGAACCGGCTTATGCGAAGCCACCGTCGCCGACGAGTGATCGCAGCGCCGGGGCGGCGAGCCTTCGAGGGCGCCTCACAGCCGCACGTCCGCCATGTCGCCGAGGACGTCGAGCATGGCGTCGTGGATGCGCCCGTTCGAAGCTGCGATCTGCCGGTCGAAGACGGGGTCGCCGCCGCCGGCATAATCGCTGACGCGGCCGCCCGCCTCCTCGACGAGCACCCTGCCCGCCGCCACGTCCCACGGGCGAAGGCCGGTCTCGAAGAAGCCGTCGAAGCGGCCGCACGCCACGTAGGCGAGGTCGATGGAGGCGACGCCGTGCCGGCGCACGCCCCGCGCGGTAAGGAGAAAGCGTTTAAGCACTTCGAGATAACGGTCGATATGGGCATAACGGCGGTACGGGAAGCCGGTGGCGAGGAGGCTCTCGTCGAGGGCGGCCGCCCGGCTGACCCGCGCCCGCACACCGTTGACGTAGAGGCCGCGCCCGCGGACGGCCGTGAAGAGTTCGTCCCGCGCCGCGTCGAGCACGACGCCGAGCACGAGCGTCTCGTCCCGCTGAAGGGCGATGCTGACGGCGTACGGGGGCACGCCGTGCGTGAAGTTCGTCGTGCCGTCGATGGGGTCGACGATCCACCGATGGCCGTCGGCGACGGGATCGAGGCGGTCGTCGTCCGCGCCCTCCTCGGCCAGCACCCCAAAGTCCGGGAACGCCTCCCGCAGCGCGTCGATGATGAGGCGTTGGGCCTCCTCGTCGACGTGGGTGACGAGGTCGTGCACTCCCTTCTCGCGCACCTCGCCCGTGGCGACCCGACCGGCGTGGAGACGGATGAGCGCCGCCGCCCGTTTCGCGGCCTCGACGGCGGCGTCCCGCGCGCGCTCATACAGGTCGTCGGAGGCGGCGGGTTTCGTGGCAGGCGGCCGTCCCATCGCTCCGCCGCTTCGTTCACTCATTTTGATTGGCGTGTTTTTTTCTGATCTTGACGTCGCACCCGGAGCCGCAACCGTCCCGGCGCGTTCCCTTCGGGGAACCGGGTATTCGACACCCTCCGGCGCGCCCGGATCACCTCGAAAAGCGGAACGAACCGTGAAGGCGCCCCCGGCCTGATCCCGCAAACATACGGAAGTCCCCCGTCCGATACGCTATCTCTCGCCCGATTCGCACCATCTTGATGAACCTTCGCACGTCGATTCCGGCCGCCGCCCTGCTGACTTTCCTCATCCTTCTCGGATGCGGGCGCACGCCGGATGCCGCTTCGGAAGCGCCGGGTTCGGTCGTCTCCGAAGCCGAACGGGACTCTGTCCTCACCGCCCTCCGCGCCGTCGACCGCTCCGCCTTCGACCATGCTTTCGAGGCGCTCAACCGGTATTCCTTCACCCGACACCGCCGCACCGAGCAGTTCGACAAAAACGACCGGGTGATCGCTTTCACCGAACGCGTGGTCCGATTCAAGAAAGAAGGCGACGCGCATCGCGCCATCCTGGTCGAAGCCGACTCCGGCGGAACGTTCGACTATGGCTTTTTCAACCGGTTCGTCTCCGAAAACGTGAAGGACGTCGCCCCCGTCGATCTCGCGCCATACCTCCTCCCCGAGGATCCTCCGTTCCTCCTCGCTCGCAACCGGGAGGCTTTCGACTACCGTTTCCTTCCGGACACCCTGTTGTGGGACGAGACTGCGCGGGTTCTGGAAGTGCGCGCCCGCCCGAAGACCGGGGATGAGCAGAGCCTTCGGTGCGTCCGCCTGTACGTCGCACGGGACACCGGCTCGCTCATCGCCCTCGCCATCGAGCGCACCGACCGGGCGCTCCTCTTCAGAGAAGAAAGTCGGTATTTCGTCCACATTCGCCCGACGTTGAGGAACGACCGGGTCCCCCATACGATCCGCTTTCGCACCCGCATCCGGACGCCTTTCCACGCCGCCCGGCAGTTCCGGACGACCGCCACGTACTACGAATTCGAGTACGCGCCCTGACCTTCCGTCCTTCCTCCTCTTTCCTTCATCAGCCCCTTTTCGATATGGATGATCTCCCCGGTGCGGCCCGCCGTTTCCTCCGGTACGTGCAGATCGATACGCAATCCGACCCGAACTCGGAGACGACTCCATCGACCGAAAAACAGAAAGACCTTGGGCGAATGCTTCTCGAAGAGCTCCGCGCCCTCGGCGTCGAGGACGCGATGATGGACCGGTGGGGATACGTCTTCGGCACGCTCCCCTCGACGCTTCCCGAGGTGCAGGCGGCGCGGACGCCCGTCGTCGCCCTCCTCGCCCACATGGACACCGCTCCGGACGAATCCGGCGCGAACGTGAAGCCCGTCGTGCACCGAAACTATGACGGCGGTGCGCTCACACTCCCCGGCGACCCGGCGGTCCGGCTCGACCCCGAACGCCAACCCGCGCTCCTCCGGCACGTCGGCGAAGACCTCATCACGAGCGACGGCACGACGCTCCTCGGCAGCGACGACAAGGCGGGCGTGGCCGTGCTCATGCAGCTTGCCGAAGACCTCGTCCGCGACACCGAAACGCCCCGCCCGAAGATCCGCCTCTGTTTCACCATCG
>JALSSK010000342.1 GCA_026984335.1 Rhodothermales bacterium | reverse complement strand
GTGAGGTTCGGGTCGATTCGGGCGGCGGCCGTCCCCGCGCGGGGATCGAGCGCGGCCACGGACGCGCCGTACCGGAGCAAGAGGCGTTCCCCGGCTTCGAAGGCCTCCACCCCGCGCTCGTGCTTGCCGAGGGCCACGGCGTCTCCAGGGATCGTCTCCGCGCCGGACTCGAAGGCCAGACGGACGTCCGGCGGATCGTCGCCGGCGACGGGCACGGCGCGGAGCGCGCGCAGGAAAACGTCGAGCAGTGCCCCCATCGCAGGGGCGGCGCGCAGGTCGAGGCGCATCCCGTGGAGGTCGTAGGCGCGGTGGTAAGCGGGAGAGACGGGGGTCACGCGGTCGGCTCGGGATAGGCGAAGAAGGTGGCGTAGGCGTCATGGACGGGCGTCAGCCCCGGCACCGGCTCGCCGTCGATGAGGACCCACGCGTGCCCGTCGAGGCCGTCATCCCCTTTCCGCGCCCCGATGAAGATACGGGTGGAATGGCCCCATTTCCGGCAAAAATGGAAGAGGATGAGCGAATACGGCAGGCAATAGTCCTTCCGATGTGTTCGGCGAAGCAGTCCCTTGACGATGCGGTTCAGCCGCCGCCAGTCGCCGCCGCCGCCGGGACGCGGGCGGGCGTCGAAGAGCCTGACGAGTGCGGGGACGGAGAGGTGGTGCTTGATGAGCGGGACCACCGCGAGCATGCCGGTGACCTGCGCGGCCCACCACAGGTCGCGCAGACGGAAACCATCCATCTCCGCGCGCCATTGTCGGATCTTCTCGAACACGCGTGTGCCCCGGTTATTTCATGAGGACCATCATCCGGCTCTTCGTGAAACCGCCCGCTTCCATCCGATAGAGATAGACGCCGCTGGCGACGGTCTCGCCCGCATCGCTCGTTCCGTCCCACGCGACGGCATGGGCGCCGGGGGTCCGGAAGCCGTCGACGAGCGTGCGCACGGTGCGTCCGAGGAGGTCGTACACCGCCAGCCGAACGGGGCCGGGGCGCGTCACGTCAAAGCGGATCTCCGTCGTGGGATTGAACGGGTTCGGGTAGTTCTGCCGGAGCGTGAACGGCGGCGGCACGGCCGGGTCCGGCTCCGTGGCGACGATCACGGGCGTGAGCACCTCGCCGGTCTCGATGTCGACGAAGACGGTGAACTCGTCAAAGCCCGCCAGCGGGGGCTGGAACGTCACCGACCAGAACACCTCGCCGGGGGGCGGGCGAAAGCCGAGCTCGAGGTCGCCCGCCATCATGATCACGGGCACGAAGAGGGAGTCGGCAAACTGAGCGCGGTAGTCGCTTCCGCCGTTGTCCCAGGCGATCTGGAAGGCGGTCTCGCTGTCGATCATCGTCTCGGGGATGGGCGCTTGCCGGCGCATGCGGTCCGTCACCGCCAGCGGGTCGCCGATGTCGTTGGTGGGGTTGGGGTCGAGGAGGACGTTAACCGGGTCGATGTTGACGTACGTGAGGGTGTCGCGGGAGGGCGAATAGAAGACGAAGAGCCAGAGTTCGGACGCGCCGCCGTCGGCGTTGTCCCGACCGATGATCTCGATGAGGCGCTGGTCGTCGGCGACGCGGGCGGCCCGCTCCCGCGCGACGGGCGCGAGGGGGCCGGTGGGCGCGGGTTCGAGAGCGAAGAGGCCGACCTCCAGCCCGGACACGTCTCCGCCGCTGACGGTGACGGGGTCGGGGTCGAAGTCGCCGTCGGCGTCGTAGAAGCCATAGGCCCCGATGACGTCGCCGAGGCTGTCCGCCCAGTTGATCGCGATGGGCCAGTACGAGCCGTCGCGGACGTGCTCGAAGGTGAAGGATCCGTCCTCGGCGATGGGCGCGGCGGCGTGGATGCGCCACTCCCGATCGCTGAGTTCATAGCTTTCGAGGAGGAGGAGCGCCGTACGGTCTCGGACCAGATGCGCGTCCGGGTTAGCGATGCGGGTCTGGAAGAGCCGGTCGGCGGCCGGACGAGACGTTTTGCCGGTCACGCGCGGCGCGGCGCCGGCGGCAATGGCCCGTTCGAGCGTCTCCCGCTGGGCGACGAGCACCTCGCGGAGGATCGTCTGCAGCCGCGCCCGCTTTGCCGAGGCGTCGGTGGTGAAGCGCTCCCTGAAATCGGCGCTCCCGCTGACGACGTTCGTCCCCATCTCCGCCGCCGTCGAATAGTTGAGCGTGAAGGGGCGCGCCATCGTGCTACCGTCGTCGGCTTCGAGCCCGTACGCGAAGAAAGAGAAGTCGGTGTTCGGGGTGTGCTTGAGGGTGAAAAAAACGACCGTGAGCTTCCCCTCGTCGTCGAGGTCGTGTCCAAAAACCGAAAGCGTAGTCGAATCGGTGGGCGACCAGGTGAAGCGGGTAGAGAAGATGGAGCCAAAGGCGGGGAGCGGCTTGCTCAGGTTGAAGATCACCTTTTTGTCGAGCGGTACGCCGGCTTCGCCCTCTGCCGGGTCGGTTGAGACGATCTCCAGACTTTGCGCCCGAGCCGCCCCCAGGAGGAAGATGAAGAGGAAGCCGAAGAGGGTAGCGCTTTTTAGCATCATCATCTCGATCCGTGTGTGAGCAGAGGGTCCGGCCTGTTGCGGCAGGCGCTATCGTTGGAACGGACGGGGCTCGTCCTTTCTCGTACGCGGGGGGAGGCGGGCTTCGAGGTTAGGTTCGTCCGTAAGTGTGTCGCGCTTAATATAAATCTTCGAACGGGTGTGGGGAGGCGAACGAATCTTTAGAAACGAGAACGGCGCGAGGGTTCCCCCTTTCTTCCGGAGGTGAGCGGCGCTCTTCCTGAAAGGAGGACAAAGACGAAAGGGCCGTCTCCCATGGGGGGACGGCCCTTTGAACTGCAGGGAGGAGGCGCCGGCGCATCATGCGTGCGGCGCTATTTTTTGTCCCAGAGGTTAATGGAGCCGGCCTGGATGGAAAGCGTGCCATGCGTTTTGAGCATCGGCGGCACAAAAGGCTTGCGCGTTGCCGGATGCGCACGGTCGGTGTGGACCATCCGGGTTTGAGCCGAGGTGTGGTTCTCAAGGGGGCTGTTTTTCGAAGGTAGACACATGATAGTAGGTATCTGAATAGGAAAGGGGTGCGGGAAGAAGCGCTATTTGATCATCATCATGCGCCGTGTTTGCGCCGTCGCGCCGGTTTCCAGGCGGTAGAAGTAGATGCCGCTCGGCACGGGGCTTCCCCCGGCGTTGCGACCGTTCCAGGATGCCTGATGTCGTCCCGCCGGCAGGGAGCCCTGCACGAGCGTTTGCACCTCGCGACCCAGCAGATCGAGCACGACCAGGCGAACCTGAGCGGATTCGGCGAGCTCGAAGGGGATCGTCGTGGTCGGGTTGAAGGGGTTCGGGTAATTCTGCTCGAGCCGGAAAGCGTTCGGGAGCGCAGAGCCCTCGGCGTCTTCGATGCTCGTCGCCGAGGCGACAGCGTGGAGCGACATCTGCGGATCCACGCGCAAGGTCTTGTCGCAGCAGTCGGTGAATTCGATGAAGAAGCTCGACGAGCCCATTTCGGGCGCGCCGATCACCACTTGCACCTCGGTCGGAGCAAACTCGTTGCTTCCGGCGAACTCGAACTCGTCGTACCCGTCGTTCTCGGTTCCGTCCGTGAAGCCGATGCCCACGAACCCGTCGGGGCCGACGAGGCTGACGCCGTTCTCGTCGCGCACGTCCACCAGCACGATGTTCGACGAGGGATCGACCAGTTCGATGTCCTTCAAGCCGTTCGGCGCGAGGACCGTGAGCGTACCTTGCCCGGTGTTCGCGTCGACGTCAACGTTGCCGTCCCACGAGGGCGCCTCGTCGTCGGCGCAGATTTTCTCCGCCGTAAAGAGCCAGTCCGACGTGTCGGGGCGTTTGAAGTCGGTGCAGGACGCGCCTTCGCAGTACTTGAGCCAGCCCCAGCCGGAGATGCCGTCGAAGCCGCGGTGGCCGGCGTCATTGTTTTTGTCGCCGAGGCGGAAGGTGTACGGCCAGGATCCGTCGTAGTCAATCAGATTGTAAACGGTGCCGGCAATGACGGTCCCGGAAGTAGTGGAGAACTGGGGCACGATGGTTCCGCTGCCGTTGTTAGGCGAGCCCGGCGGGACGATCAGGTCGTCGTCTCCGGGGGCCGTCTCGGTATTGATGAACGTGAAGTTGAGCGTCCACAGGCCCGACTCGTTGGGATCATAGTCCGATCCCCGGTCCCTGCCGCCGAAGACCGTCCCGGAGATCGTCACGGTGGAGCCGTCGACGACCATTTCGACGTCGGCATCGGGATGCTCGCAGTCGAACGTGATCGTGGAGAAATTACCGAAGAGCTTGTCGAGGCGGAGGCAATACGTCGGGGGACGGGCATTGCCGTCCGGATGGTTATTGATTCGGTACGTGCCGTCGGGGACGCGTGGGGACCCGAGGAATGCCGGCGAGAACAACACATCGGAGGTGATCGTCGTCGCCTTGGCCGTGGGGCTTTCACGGTCCGTGAAGTTGAAATACAGGACCAGTACGAGACCGATGGCGACAAGTCCGAGAATTCGCAGTGGCAATTTCATAAGAGTTATTTTGTTTCTTTTGGCAGAATCTTGCGGGGCGAAGCTTCGCGAGCCTGGTGGGTGTGGGGAACGCGGCTCTGGAGCGACAGGGGTCAGGCGGCGCGACGGGAGGAAGCGTGATTTTTAGGGCACGACGCCTTTTCCTTCTCAGGTGATTTAATGCTTTAATCCCTCCCTAAGGTTATAACTGTTCGGATTCAGTTTCCTGGCCCACTGTCTTAACAGTCCTTCTTAACACTTTTTTCCGGTATTCGCTGGCCGTCTGTCCCGTATAGCGTTTGAAGGCTCTTGCGAACGATTCCGGATAGGTATAACCGACGGACCATGCAATTTGGAGGATGCTCAGGTGTTCATGATGAAGTAATCGCTTGGCGGCCTCCATGCGTCCCATCTCGATATAGCGGCGCATCCCGACGCCCACGTGATACTTGAACCGGCTGGATATATTGTGATTGTTCAGATCGCAGTGGATGCAAACCGTGGTGGCGTCGAGCGTCTCGTCATACAGATGATGATGGATATAGTCCAGCGCCTTGAGCACGGACGGGGGCGCGCCTTCGGGAGCTCTGGTTTGCTTCAGTTCCTCGGTAACCCGGAGGAGCTCATGCTGAAGCGCATTCATTCCGTTTGCTTCCATTCTGGTTTTCGGAGGCATAGGCTGGAGATAAGTAAAGGTACGTCAGGCGTCAACCGGTGTGAAAAGGGGACTTTCACAGTTCGTGTCGCCTGAGCCCCTCGAACGAGTTGGGAGATCTACAACGAGTATGCCAGAACTTATTCCTGGCGCGTGAGGTCTGTAATGTGTACAAATATGTTCTCGAGGGTTTCAATATGAAACCAGACAAGAGACAGATTCAGGGAGGACGTTCGCTTTTGAGACGATTCTTTTCGGGGTGAGGGTCCGATCGCCAGGGGGGATCAGAAATCCGGAGAAACAAAAAAGCCGTCCCGTTTATATGGTTGAAAACGTAAAGGATGCGTTTATTCGCAATCGAAGCCTTTGAAAAGACGCGCCCCCTTCTTGAAGCAGGAGGGCACGCATCATGGGTTGTTTGCCGTTTCGTCGAGGTGCGAAAGGACGGATCGCAAGCTTCGGCATGGCCTTTGTCCACGTCGGAGTCGACACCTGAAAATCGTGAAGTTTCCAACCTGATGCCGACATGAACTACCGCTCCACCCCCGACGTGTCTTTCTCGATGCTGAACGAAGAGGAAGCCGTCCTGCTCGATTTGAAGACGCGCCGGTACTATTCGTTGAATGAGACGGGAGCGACGATCTGGCAAGGGCTGCAAGCAGGGCATGACGTCAGTCGAATCGCAGATGCACTCGTTGAGGCTTTCGAAATAGACCGTGAAGCGGCTCTGCACCATGTCCGGACCTTTCTGGACCGTCTGGTTGAAGACGGCCTGGTTCAGAAAAGCTGAGCCGGGAAGCGGTTGAGCGCATCCGATCCGGGGGGGCGCTCGTGGTTTTAAATATCGCCGGTGGGCCCAACAAAAAACAATGGACGGGTGCGAATGTTACTTTTAAGGCGCAGGGGGAGAAAGGGTGGCTGCGAAACACGGGAAGGGGATTGTTGCGGTGTTCCGCGAAACACAAGGTGTGCTGGTTTGAGCGTCGCGAACGAACCGGATCGTATCTTCACTCCGGCGCGACTTTATTCGGGTTCATTAAGCCGTCCAGTAAGGGCAGGGTGCTCGTGGGCTGGTGGAAGGCGGCTTTCCGGCGCCCGCCGTGATCTTTTTATGGGGAGGTTCGTAAAACCGGCTCCTGGGCCGTACGAACTTGTTTGTGCTTCCACAAAGGTGAAAGCAAATCGGTAATTTCTAGAAAAGTTCTACGCTACCTATGTCTTTTGATCATCTCAATCGAGGTCCTGTCATGCCCGACAATCGCCGCGCACGTGACATGGCTGAGACGCCTCATTACGAAGTTGCGCACTATCCGAGCGGGCGTGAACAGGTCGAGCAGGTGCTGGATTTGTTATATCGGAGGCGGTGGATCATCCTGCTGACGTTTCTGATCGTGGCCGGGTCTGTAGCCGTCTATACCTATACGCTGAAGCCCGAATATGAAGCGTACAGTTATGTGATGCTGGATCTTCAAAATCGGAGAGCGGACCCTACGCCCTCGCCGACCGGGAACGGCGACAACCTCTTCGCCACGAACAATCGGACCCTCGCCGGCGAGATTCAATTGCTCTATCTTTCGGACCAGCTGTATCGCCGCGTCAATTCGCGTTTTCGGCAGATGCAAAACGGCAGTTCCGGGCAAGCGATCTCGCCGATTCAGGGATACCCCAAGTTTGAGCCGGAGGGGAAGCAGGGCAACAATATCATTCGGATCATCGGGGTGAGCGATTCTCCGCACGAAGCCGCCTTGATCGCGAACCTGTATGCACAGGAGTACGTGCATCTGACGAAGGAGGCCAGTCGAACGCATATCACGGCGGCGCGTGAGTTGCTGGAAGAGCAGGAACAGCGGCGTCAGGAAGAGCTGCGCCAGGCCGAAGAACAGGTGCAAGCCTACCTGAGCCGTGAAGGCGCCGTGGGGCTTGATCAGGAAGGCTCTTATCTGGTCCAGAAGATTGCGGAGCTTGAGGCGCAGCGGGATGAGGCGAGAATCGACTTGCAGACGCGCCGGGCCTCTTTGCAAGCCCTCGAACAGGAGATCGAACGCGTGAATCCGCGTCTGGCCGAACGGATTTCCTCGAATGTGGAACAGCAGATCAAGACGCTGCAGGCCCAGATTGCGCAGAAAGAAATCGACAAGCAGCAAATTCTCCTGCGCAATCCCAATCTGGCGGAGGATGCGCCGGAACTGGCAAGCCTCAACCGGGAGATTCAGCAGTTGCAGGACGTGGTGAATCAGCTCTCGAAGCAGTACGTGGATGAGGTGACGGAAGCGGGCGGCATGACGGGCAATGAGACGGGGTTCGCCTACGTAGCCAATCTCCGCCAGCAGATTGCCCAGGAACGCATCAGCATCAGCGGATTGGAGATGAAGATCTCCGTTATCGATCGGCGTCTGCGCGATTATCAGGGAGAGTTGAGAACGATCCCGGAGCAGTCGATGGAACTGGCCCGGCTGGAACGGCTGCGGCAGTATGCCGAGCGCATGTATCAGTCGGTCGTCGAACGGCTGCAGGACGTGCGCATCACGGAAGAGTCGGAGCCCGGCTATGCCCGCGTGCTTCGGGAAGCCGTCGAGCCGCAAGAGCCGGTGCGCCCCGACAAGAAGAAGTACCTGGTCCTGGGCATCTTTTTCGGGCTGATGCTTGGCCTCGGGATGGCCATGGTTCGGGACAAGCTGGACAACCGCTTCTACAAGCCGGAACAATTGCGGGCACGGGGACTTTCGGTGCTCGGCACCATCCCAAACCTGAAACCGCTCATCAAACAAGAGCATGGCAACCGGGCCGTGGTCGAGCACGATGGACAGCGAATCGCGACGAGTCTCGTGACGTTGCTCAACCCGATGTCGCCCGTGGTGGAGGCCTACCGTCACTTGCGCACCAACATCCAGTTCAGCCGCCCCGACCGGGTGGTGGAGACCATCCTCGTCACCAGTTCCAGCATCGAGGAAGGCAAGTCGACCACGGCGGCCAACCTCGCCGTGGTGATGGCGGAAGCGGGACGGCGCACCGTATTGGTGGATGCCGACCTCCGCCGCCCGCGCGCCCACGAGATTCTGGGGCGCGATCTCGAACCCGGCCTGGTGCAGTTCCTGCTCCGGACGCCGCGCTTCGAGGAGGAACTGGTCAAGACCGACATTGACAACCTGTACATGATTCCCGCCGGCAAGGTCGTCGCGCGTTCGTCGGAGCTTTTCGCCACCAAACGCATGCGCGACTTCCTCGAAACGTTGCGTGCGCGCTTCGACGTCATCATCATCGATACGCCGCCGGTGCGGGTGGCCACCGACGCGGTGCTGCTCGCCACCCAGTGTGATCTGGCGCTGGTCGTGGTGCGGGCCGGACAGACGAAGGAAGGAGAACTCGACTATACGCTGGAGGCCCTCGGCGGGGTTGGCGCGCCGGTCCTCGGGGCCGTCTTCAACGGCTTCGATGTCTCTATGGCCTACGGGCACAAATACCGGTTCAGGCATTACGACCGGTACGCACAGTACACCAAAAAATACGGGTACTACGGATACCATCGGAAAGTCGATGCCCTGGAGGACGACGCCTCGGTTTGACGGGGTTGCCTCCTCCCGGCGCGAGCGTTCGGCGCTCGCGCCGGATGTTGCCCGGAGGTTCATGCGTTTCACATTTCCAGCGTTCCTCACCCATGAAGCATATTTGCTCCCTCGCGTGTTTCCTCATGCTGATCGGTTCCCTGGCATGGCCCTCGCAAGCCCAGGAATTTGGGCGCGTCAATAAGATCCGGGCCGACGGCGCCGCCTATCACGTTTTTGCTCAGGCCGGAGAGGCGACGATTCAGGTGCTGGTGCTCGGCGCCGTCAATGCCGGAATCTACGAGGTGCGAGAGGGCACGGACCTCGAACAATTGATCGCGCTCACCGGCACGTCGATGACGCCGGGGGGAGCGGGAGAGTCGATCAAGTATACGGTCCGGCTCTTTCGTGACGTGGACGGGCAGCGTAAACTCCTCTATGAAGCGCCGCTGGAGCAGATGCTCAGCTCGTCGGCGGAATATCCCGAACTCCGGGAAGGTGACGTGTTGATGGTGGAAGGGGTCTCGAAAGCCCGCTTCGGGTGGCGCGATGCCCTGACGATCGTCACGAGCCTGACCACCGTCGCATTGCTGGTCGAGCGCCTGAGCCAATAAGCAGCATCTCCGGACTTGGGTCGAAGCCGTGGACTCGTTTTGATTCTTCGGTCCCTGGATGGCAAGGATTCCCGGAATCGGCTTCGAAAATGGGATGGATCGGGGGTGGTTGGAGTATGGATGGAAGCGGCACAATGCTTGTCGGGGAAGTGAAAAGTATATGCGTGACGGCGCAGGGCGCTTTAGATTATCCCGGCGCTAACGATACGAAGGAAGGGAACGACCTGCACCTGAGGCGTTCCACTACTGTTTGAAGAGAGACTTCCGAGAGCCGATGCGTCGGAGACCTTGCCCCCTCGTCTTGCCGGTTTCGGTAAGAGATTCCGGTGGTGCGCGGCGGATCGCGTCCGAAAGGCGCAACGGGAGTCGCTCGCACAATCCGAACCCCTGCGACAGGGGCACATAAAGGTGGTTTGAAGCGGAGCGCTGTTTCAAACCGCCTTTTTCTGAGCATAAGCACGGGTAGGTTACGGCATGTAACTGACGGGGCGGAGCCGTGCCCGGCCCACACGCATTCAGGCTACGGCGGCGCACGCGAAGCAAAACATTTATATGGAACGAGTCATTCTGGTCACGGGCGGAGCGGGCTTTATCGGCTCGGCGTTGATCCGGCATCTGATCCGCCGGACGACGCACCGTGTGGTCAACGTGGATAAGCTGACGTACGCCGGCAACCTGAGCACCCTCGCCGAAGTCAGTGAGGATCCGCGGTATCACTTCGAACAGGCCGACGTGGCCGACGCCGCGACGATGGCGCGCATCTTCGAGACCCACCGGCCCGACGTCGTCATGCATCTGGCCGCCGAATCCCACGTCGATCGATCCATCGAAGGGCCGGCGGCGTTCATCGAGACGAACATCGTGGGGACGTACACGTTGCTCGAAGCGGCGCGCCGACACTGGGAGCGTCTCGATCCCGAGGCGCGGGACGCGTTCCGTTTTCTCCACGTCTCGACCGACGAGGTGTACGGGACGCTCGGGGCAGAGGGCCTCTTTACGGAGCAGACGCCTTATCAGCCGAACTCGCCGTACTCGGCCAGCAAAGCATCGTCCGATCACCTGGTGCGTGCGTGGTTCCACACGTATGGCTTGCCGGTGCTTATCACCAACTGCTCGAACAACTACGGTCCCTATCAATATCCGGAAAAGCTGATCCCGGTCGTGCTGCTTCATGCCCTGCAGGGCAAGCCCATCCCGGTCTACGGGCGCGGCGAGAACGTGCGGGACTG
>JALSSK010000341.1 GCA_026984335.1 Rhodothermales bacterium | reverse complement strand
AGGGTCGCCATCATAGCTGTTTGTTTCGAGACGTGAAGAAAGTCGTCCGGCTCCCCGTTTTTTCGAAAAGGGGCCCGTTGCCGGAGAAGGAAACGTCTGATTCGGGGCCGGCGTTTCATGGCGTTCGCAAAATCACCCGCCCGCTCCCTCGCTCCCCGCCCCGCCTCATGGACCCCGTGCTGACCACCCTCCTCGTGCTCCTCATCCTGGCGACGGCGCTCGGGCTCCTCCGGGCCTACAAACGCGATCCGTGCCTGAGCGACTTCGACGACTTCCACGTGACGCTGGCCGAGCAGGACGGCGACCTGTGCTGGGGCAACGCCGAGATCTATTCCACCGGCATGGAGATCACGTACGTCGCGCCCGTGCGCGCCCCGGAAGGGCATCTGGAGTACTCCTTCATCTTTTATAAGGACCAGTACACGGCCCTCGACGCCCTGTACCGTTATGCCGACGGCCTGACCGAGGAACAGCGCGCCCGGCGCGACGCCGTCATCGAACGCACGGCGCATCCCGGCCTGCTCCGAAAGATGGGGCGGCGGCTCCGGAACTGGGTCGGCATGGTGCGCGACGCGTTGCTTCAGGCCGTGAGCATGGCGCTCGGTTTCGTCAAGACACGCGCGCCGGGGACGGCGGTCCTCAGCTCGCAGGAGGCCCGGATCAAGGCGCTTTCGAGCGAGGTCATCGGCCACGTCGGCAATGCGTTCGATCCGCTCCTCGAACGTCACCTCTTCTCGAAGGTCGTCCTCGAAGTGACGCGGCAGGGGAAGAAGTACAGCTATTGCGGGTGGCTCAAAAACTATTCGAGCCGCTTCATCGAGGTGGTGGATGCGCAGGCCAACAGCGCCGGCACCCGCCTCCCCCTTCAGGACTATGCGGTGGACGACCCGCGCATGGCCGGGCTGAAGGTCTCGATCCGTCTGGAAGAGCAGCGGCTTGTCATCATCAACGGGAGCGACCACGTGCTGTACGTACGGAGCGTCGAGGCCGGAGCATGGTCGCGGCCGATGGGATGCGTGCTCCCGCCGGGATACACCGCCGACCTCGTGCTCCCGCCGGAAGCCGCCCCTCGAAGCGCCCGCGTCTGGATCGGGGCCATCGACCGGTTCGACCTGGTGGCCCCGCGCACGCATGCCATCGTGCGGCACGCCGCCGAGCGCCCGGACCAACGCGCGCTCTTCGCCCTGCCGTCGCGCTCGAAATCACCGGAACCCGGGTGATCCCGCCGCTCGCGCATCCCACCGGGCGGTCACAGAAAGGCGCTGCCCCCTCCGAGGCCCACCCTTTACCTCCGAAGCGAAACCCGTTTCAAAACCTTCGAATTTTGGACATTATCAAATATTTTTTCGAAGAGCCTGCCTCGATGGAGGTGATGGCGCCGGACCTCGCGCCGGATGCGCGCCGGGCGGCCGAGCCGGTCTCGCTCGAAGCGTTCCTCCATGCGCCGAAGTTTTACCGGGGGTATCTGGCCGGCACGGACCTCCGCGCGGATCGCACGGGGGCGACGGCCCTGGCCGATCCCTCCGCTTTCATCGCACCGCTTCTGCATGCCTTTCCGGCGGAGACATGGACGAGCGGGAGCACGGACGGCCGCGCCGTCACCCACACATCCGGCGGCGTGCTCCGCGTGCTCCGCGACCCTTCCTCGACGCGCATCCTCGTCCGTGGAGACTTCCCCGACGCCGATGCGCTCCTCGCCGCCGCCGGCCCGGAGCACCGCCGGCGACTCCCCGCGCTTCGGCGCGTGCTCCGGCGCGTCTCGCTCGTGCTCCTTCCCGTACCCGCCCCGCACGGCTTCGACTGGGCGCTCTTCGCCACACGCCCGATGCGGCAGTCCCTCTCCGACGCCTTCCGCCGCTTTCCATACGAGGGCGTGCGGCGCTTCGTGATCCCGCACCGGGAGGCGCGCTCCGAGGAGAAGTTTTATTTTGAACGATACGACCTCGCGAAGTACGAAGCGTACGAGATCCGATGAACCCCGGCGACCCGATGGAAACGACCTCCGAGCACGAACGATGGATGCGCCGATGCCTCGACCTGGCGAAGCGCGGGGCGGGGCGCGTCAGCCCGAACCCGATGGTGGGCGCGGCGCTCGTCGGGCCGGAGGGGACGCTCCTCGGCGAGGGGCGGCACCGCGCGTACGGCGGGCCGCACGCCGAGGTGAACGCCATCGCCGAAGCCGAGCGGCGGCACGGGGCGGAGGCGCTCCGCTCGGCGACGCTGTACGTCAACCTCGAACCGTGCAGCCACCACGGGAAGA
>JALSSK010000340.1 GCA_026984335.1 Rhodothermales bacterium | reverse complement strand
GAGATAGCGAAGGGTCAACTTACCCGGCTGGAGAAGCAGCCTCAGAGTTCTGGGATAGCGCAGGTCAAGACCTAATATCTCACTGAGGCTACGCGCCAGGTATGTTCGCACCGGGACAATGGGCTCAACAGCGTCTTGCCCACATTGGCTACAGAAGCGACCTGAAAGGGTCTCCCCGCAATTTTTACACGTCCCACGTCGGTCTGAATCAGTACCCAATGATTCTTCGCAACTGTCTACGGAGGTCAACGTCGTTGTCGGCTTCAAAGTGGAGCACTCCGCGCATTATAGTTCTCGTCCGGCCTTGCCCTCTCAACGTAGTTGACGAGCGCTGTAAATATACATCTACCGCTTGCTAAAAGCACCGGCCTGAGACCGGCTACGCCAGCGCCTGCACCGGCTCCATCAAGACCGCAGCCGCGGCCTCGGCATAGGCTCGTTCCAGGTGGTCGGCGGCGTCTTTGGACGCCAGCTCCTCCAGCGTCAGGCGGGTAAGCGTCTGGAGAGCCAGGGTGATGCGCCGCGCCTCATCCGAAACGGCGGTGAGCACCGAGCCGTAGCGCTCGAGGTTGCAAGCCGCATGATAGACGAGCGCCTGCAATACCCGAAATGCTCGGTCGGAGAGCCCGCCCCGGTAGTTCTCCAGGCGACCTCCGACGCGATAAACGGGATAGGCTTCCAAGCCGACGAAGCGCAAAAACCAGTCGGCGCGGTAGACGCCGATCGCCCCGGTAATGCCCATGTAGTCGGCAATGAGTTCGTCGAGCATGTTGTTGCGCATGGCCCCGAGAACCCGGCGGGTGTAGTAATGGGCGCATTCGTGCTCGCGGCGGATGACGAGCGAGAGTTGCCGCCAGGTGCGTTCGTCCAGGCCCAGACGCTCGGCGGGCACGGCGCTGTAGGGACCGTCGCTGAGAAGGACGAAGCGATCCTGGTACTTTTCTTTCTGAGGGATGAGCCGCCGGAACTCCTGTCGCCAGGCCGCTTCGGACGCATCGGAGACGCGCCCGGCCCAGGCTTCCCGGTAAGCCCGAATCCGATCCCAGTTGTTGTAGCCGACGACCATCGCCGCCCCCATTGCCTCGGGCAGAGGAACGGGTTCGTTGCGCCGCGTCAACGCCCGAACCAGCGTCACGAAGTCGGCCCGGTTCTCGGTCGCCAGCACGGGGACGTGCCCGGCCGGGGTCGGGTGCAGCCTTAGGCGTACCCCTGCCGGGTCCTCGAACGCCGGCCCCTCGTCCGTATCGGGCCACACGCCGCGCCGGGTGGCCAACCGGTACGCCTCCGTCTCGCTGATCCCCTTCCGGATCGGAAACCGGAGCTGCACCAGACGTCTCCGCAGGCAGCCGACTACGCCTTCTCGCACGGCTTCATCGGCATAGACCCGCCACGCGCGTACGAACGGTTCATCGTCGAGAACCGCGTCGCGACAACGGTGATCGAAAGGATTTTCGTTGTAAACCAGGAGTTCTTCCACTTCCGCCGGCCCGGCGTCGAAGGCGGCGAGCACCGACGCACGATAAGAGGGGTCCGTCATGATATCCGGCCTGTCAAATGAACGTTTTCAACACCCCGATGGGAAACCGGGGCTACCGGGCCGCCACGTTTTTGACCGGCGCACGCGAAGACGCCGACGCCACGGCGCCGTCTTCGAGAAAGGCAAACTGCCGGTTTCGAACGATCGCCCTGACCATGGCATTGCCGACGACATCACCGTTGGCGTCGAAAGAGAACGCGCCCGTGATGCCCGGCCATCCGTCGAGGCTCCGCAAGGCGGCGGCGACCTGATCCGGGACGGTGGAGCCGGCGACCTCCATGGCATGCGCCAGGAGCCGGACGGCCTCATAGCCCCGCGCGGCCCAGGAGTCCGGGCGCTTGCCGTAACGGTCGAAGAAAGCCCGGTCGAAGCGCTGAACCTCCGGGCGGGGGTTGTCCGGATGGAACACCGAAGCGACGACGACGCCTTCGGAAGCCGCCCCTGCCGATTCGACCATCTCCATGCTGTCGAGCGCGTCTCCTCCGAAAATGGGCGCGCGTATGCCCGAAGCCCGTGCCTGCGCAACGAAATACCCGGCCTGGGGCGGCATCCCCGCCAGGAAGATCGCATCGAAGTCCTGATCCTTCCATTCATCGAGCATCCGCTCGAAGCTGCGGGGACGGTTCGAAGAGGCGGGATCATAGGACTGCCGGTCGACGATTTCTATCCCGACCTCGGTCGCTCCCTGCTCGAAGGCGTTTGCCAAACCCAGCCCGTACTCAT